>JAKCDN010000085.1 GCA_021841795.1 Acidobacteriota bacterium
ACATCGCTGGTATCTTCAGGAAACGGATTCTGGATGGACTGCTGCTGGCCGCGGGAAGGCGATTGCGCCGCGGGTGGATCGGCGGAGCCGGGGGGCTGATTCTGCCGGGAGTCAGAGCCATTGCCGGCGCTTTGCGCCCGCGCGCGCAACGCGCCGCCGGCTACTGCGAGACAAACCAGCATCAACCCTGTGGACAGCCCTTTCTTCATCGCAAGATCCTTTGCCTCAACAACGTCTGCCCGGCGCACAGCTCCTCTGCGGGCCCGGAAGACGGCATCATGACCGCTCAAGAAAAAGCATCGCACATCTACGCCAGGTTTTCACCAGGCTCCGGGCTGAACGAGACGCGGAGGCTCTATCGGGTAGACTGAGCGGGCCTGGAATGGTCACAGGCCGGAGTGCGACCCGGGCGGAGTCGGGGCTGATCCCTTGCAGCCGCGTGCAGTTTTCGACATAGATGCGAATTTTCGCAAAGCATGCAAAGGAGAAATGGCACTGCGCCCGGTGATTTCCACGCACGCGCCGAACCCTGCGACGGTAGAATTTGAAGGGAAATCCCGGAGCGGGATTTCTTTTCAGGCTGAACAGGAGCAGTGTTGGCATGGGTTATCAGGTTCTGGCACGAAAATACCGGCCGCAACGCTTTTCCGACGTCGCGGGCCAGGACCACGTAACGCGTACGCTACTGAATGCGCTGGCGCAGAACCGGATTGCGCACGGCTACATTTTCTCCGGCCATCGCGGCATCGGCAAGACGACGATTGCGCGGATTCTGGCCCAGGCGCTGAACTGCCGCACGGAGATAGGGAGCGCACAGCGGCCGACGCCGGAGCCGTGCGGCACGTGCGATGCCTGCAGCGAGATTCGACAGGGCAACGCGGTGGACGTGATCGAGATCGACGCGGCGACCAACCGCGGCATCGATGAGATTCGCGAACTGCGCGACGCCGCCCGCTACTCTCCGGCGCGCGACCGCTACAAGATTTACATTCTGGACGAGGCGCATCAGATTACCGAGGCAGCCTTTAACGCGCTGCTGAAGACGCTGGAAGAGCCTCCGGCGCATGTTGTGTTCATGATGGCGACGACGGAGCCGGAGAACATTCCCCAGACCATCCGGTCGCGCTGCCAGCACTTCAGTTTTCACGCGGTAAAGTTTGACGATATTCTGGCGCAGCTCAAGATGATCGCCGGCGAGGAGAAGGTTGACGCCGAAGACGAAGCGCTGGCGCTTCTGGCCGAGGCGGGCGACGGCTCGATGCGCGACGCGCTTTCCATCATGGATCAGGCGATTGCCTCAGCGCCGCTCGAAGACAAGCGGCCCAGACTGTCGACCGAACAGATTCGCGAACTGATGGGCTCGGTACCGAGCACAGTGTTTGAAAGGCTGCTGGAAGCGGTGGCCGCGGGACAAAGCGCTCCGCTGATGGAACAGTTAAATGTACTGCTCAATGCCGGACACAGCCCGCTCTCGCTGGCGCGGCAGATGGTGCGCTACCTGCGCAACACGCTGATGGCCAAGCTGGGCGGCGAGCAGACGGAGCTGCTGCAGATTTCGACCGACGAACGCGCCCGCGCGGTGCGCACGGCCCTGCTGTTCACGGAAGAAGAGATTACGCGCAACCTGCAGATCGTATTACGCACCTTTGACGATCTGAACTACCGCCAGGAGCAGCGGTTCCACCTGGAACTGGGTTTGCTGAAGCTGATTCACGCGCAGCGCCTGCTACCGATGGAAGAGTTGCTGAGCAGCGTGGCCGGAGGGACGAGCGCGCGTACGGCGCCGGCGGGCACAGCCGGGCCGCGGGTTTCGCCGCCTACGCCGGCGTCAACAGGCACGGCGGCGCGCGAACCGGGCGGCTGGAGCGCGACACCGCCTTCGCGGACAGCCCCAAAGCCGGAGAGCCGTCCGACGATGAGCAGGCCGGCAGCGGCCGAGCCGGCCATGACAGCGCGCGTCGCGGCCCCGGAGCTTTCACCGTTCCCTGCCGCACCCGCGGCCGGATTTAAACCGGCCGAACCGATCACCGAAGGCGCGCTGGCAGTTGCGCCCGAGGCCGCGGCGGCGGCCGAGCTGAACGTGGAATCCGTCCGAGAGCAGGTTGTCTCGGCCCTGGGCGAGGCGGGCCACGCTTCAGCAGCGCAACTGCTGAGGAATGGAGCCTGGCGGCTGGAGACAACCGCGGTGCAGGTGAGCGTGCCCGGGATCGGCAAAAAGATGCTGGTCCTGACGGTGAACGCAGCGGCGGAAAAGGTGGTGCGTCAGGAGTTGCAGCGACTGGGCGCGCCGACGCGTTTTGTGGTTGCACCGGGCGAGGGCGCGGCTCCGGCAGGGGTTGCAGCGGCACCGGCGGCAGCCGCAGGGAGCGTGCAGGAGGCGGCGCTCAATCATCCACTGGTGAAGCGCGCACAGGAGATCTTCAAGGCCGAAGTGCGCAGCATCGTCGATCTGCGACAGAAGTGAGGAGATTCAGGAGAACATGATCAACCCGCTCAAGATTTCCGAGATGCTATCGAAGGCCGGCGAGATGCAGGAGCAGGTGCAGCGCAAGCTGGGAGAGACCGTAGTCGAAGGATCGAGCGGAGGCGGCGCGGTAACGGCAACCATGAATGGAAAGAAGGAGCTGCTGAGACTCCACATCGACCCCTCGGCGGTGACCAGCCTGAGCGCAGGCGAGGCGGACGTGGAGATGCTCGAAGACCTGATTGTGGGCGCGGTGAACGAAGCGGGACGGAAGGCGGATGAGGCCATCAAGTCCAGCATGCAGGGCCTGCTCGGGGGATTGAAGATTCCGGGACTGAGCGATTGAGAGCGGACGCTCCGAGGTACGGGAGCATTCCGGCATGGAAACAGAATCGTGAAAGGCGAGCCACGTGTCACGCTACGCGGAGCCGATGCTCCGGCTCATCGAAGAACTGAAGAAGCTGCCCGGCGTGGGCACCAAGAGCGCGCAGCGCTATGCGTTCCACATTCTGCGCGCCAGCGATGAAGACGCGGCTGCGCTTGCGGAAGCTGTGCGCGGGGTAAAGGCCAGCCTGCGCCTGTGCTCGATCTGCAACAGCGTCACCGACATCGACCCGTGCGCTTACTGCGCCAGCCCGGTGCGCAACAAGCGTCTGGTGTGCGTGGTGGAAGAGGCAACGAATGTTGCCTCGGTGGAACGTACGCAGAGCTATCAGGGCGTCTATCACGTGCTGCACGGAACGCTCTCGCCGCTGCACGGCGTGGGACCGGACCAGCTGCGCGCGCAATCGCTGATCGGCCGCGTGGAGCGCGGGGAGATCGACGAGGTGATTCTCGCCACCAGTCCGACTCTCGAAGGCGAGGCTACGGCCGATTGGCTGGCAACCGCGTTGCGCAGGTTTTCAGTGAAGATCACGCGGATTGCAACGGGCGTACCCGCCGGCAGCGACATTGAATACGCCGACGAGGTGACGATGGCGCGGGCGATCGAGGGACGCAGAGAGATGTAAGCCAGGATCGATCTTTGGCTCCGCGTGAGCAGTCCACGCCTGCAAAAAAGCGAGAGAGCCGCTCCGCCCGTCCCGCCTTATGGTTGCAGGGAAATCCGACTTCCCCGAGAGATTACCTCAATCCATCGAGCGCCATATTCAGTTCGAGCACGTTGACGCGGGGCTCGCCGAGGAAGCCGAGCTGGCGGCCCTCGGTGTGGTCCGCGACGAGCCGGCGGAGTTTTTCCGGAGCGATGCCGCGCGCGGCGGCGACGCGATCGATCTGGTAATAGGCATTGTCAGGCGTGATATCGGGATCGAGGCCGGAGCCGGAGGTTGTGACCATATCGATGGGCACGGGCTTGCCGGGGTTCTGCGCTGCCAGTTTGTCGATGTCGCCCTGAATGCGCTTGACCAGGGTGGCGTTGGACTGGGCGAGGTTGGAGCCGCCGGAGTTTTGCGCGTCGTAGCCGTTGCCCGCCGCCGAAGGGCGGGGATGGAAATACCTGTTCGAAGTGAAGCTCTGCGCGATGAGCGCGGAGCCGATGACCTGGCCGTCGTGAAGAATCAAGCTGCCGTCGGCCTGCCGCTGCAACAGGAGGTGGGCGAGCCCTGTCATCACGAGCGGGTATCCGAGGCCGAAGAGCACGGCGGTGACGACGGTGAAGAGAATCGAGGTCTTCCAGATGGGATGCACAAAGTTTCTCCTAAAGCAGGTTGCCGTTTGCGAAGCGGGCAGCGCTCCGCGTTGAAGCCTACGCCAGATGCAGAGCGCCCAGGCAGAAGTCAATCATCCAGATGCCGACAAAGGGAAGGATGATCCCGCCGAGGCCGTAGATCAGAAGATTGTTGCGCAACAGAACGCCGGCGGGCTTGGGCTCATACTTGACGCCCTTGAGGGCCAGGGGAATGAGGGCGACGATGATGAGCGCGTTGAAGATGACGGCCGACAAGATCGCGGACTGCGGCGAGTGAAGGTGCATGATGTTGAGCGTGTTGAGCACGGGGAAAACGCCGGCAAACATGGCGGGAATGATGGCGAAATACTTGGCCACATCGTTGGCGATGGAGAATGTGGTCAGCGCGCCGCGGGTCATGAGGAGCTGCTTGCCGATCTCGACGATCTCGATGAGCTTGGTGGGATTGGAGTCGAGGTCAACCATATTGCCGGCTTCTTTTGCGGCCTGCGTACCTGAGTTCATGGCCACGCCGACGTCGGCCTGAGCGAGCGCGGGAGCGTCATTGGTGCCATCGCCGGTCATGGCGACGAGTTTGCCCTTGCCCTGCTCGCGCTTGATGAGATCCATCTTGTCTTTGGGCTTGGCCTCGGCCAGAAAATCATCGACGCCGGCCTCGCGCGCGATGACGGCGGCGGTGAGGGGGTTGTCGCCGGTGATCATGATGGTGCGGATGCCCATGGCGCGCAGCCGCGCCAGGCGGTCTTTGAGCCCGCCCTTGACCACGTCCTTGAGGTAGATGACGCCGAGCGCGGTGGAGTTTTCCGCCACCACCAGCGGCGTTCCGCCCATGCGCGCGATCTCTTCAACACTCTCACGCACCTTTTGCGGGAGCATCGATCCCTGCTCTTCAAGGAAGCGGGCGATAGCGTCGACCGAGCCCTTGCGGATGCGTGTTCCGGGCAGGTTCACGCCGCTCATGCGCGTCTGCGCGGTGAAGGGGACGAACTCGGCGTGCGTGCCGGCCAGATCGCGGCCGCGCAGGTTGTATTTGTCCTTGGCCAAGACGACGATCGAGCGGCCCTCGGGAGTTTCGTCGGAGAGCGAGGCCAACTGGGCGGCGTTGGCCAGACGCTCGTGACTGACGTCGGGCGCGGGCAGAAACTCCGTGGCCTGGCGATTGCCGAGAGTGATGGTTCCGGTTTTATCGAGCAGCAAGGTATTGACGTCGCCGGCGGCCTCGACCGCACGCCCGCTCATGGCAAGGACGTTGTATTGCACGAGGCGGTCCATGCCGGCAATGCCGATGGCGGAGAGCAATCCGCCGATGGTGGTGGGAATGAGGCAGACCAGCAGCGAAACCAGCACGAAGACCGTTTGCGGCGCGCGGGCGTAGACGGCAAAGGGCTGGAGCGTGACGACGGCGAGAAGAAAGATGATGGTGAGGCCCGAGAGCAGAATGCTGAGCGCGATCTCGTTGGGGGTCTTCTGCCGCTGCGCGCCCTCGACCAGCGCGATCATGCGATCGAGAAAGGTCTCGCCGGGATTGGAGGTGATTTTGACCTTGACCCAGTCGGAGAGAACCCTGGTGCCGCCGGTGACGGCGGAGCGGTCACCGCCCGCCTCGCGGATAACGGGCGCGGACTCGCCGGTGATGGCCGACTCGTCTACCGAAGCCACGCCTTCGATGACCTCGCCGTCGCCGGCGATGTAATGTCCTGCGGCAACGTAGATGATGTCGCCGGCGCGAAGATCGCCGCTGACGACTTCTTCAAAGCTGCCATCGTCTTTGTAGCGACTGGCAATGGTCTCGCCCTTGGCCTTGCGCAGGGTGTCCGCCTGGGCCTTGCCGCGGCCCTCGGCCATGGCTTCGGCAAAGTTGGCGAACAGCACCGTGAACCAGAGCCAGAGCGTGATCTGGAGGTTGAACCCGAAGCTCTCAGGATGCCGGTGAACGTTCTCAGCCAAGAGCAACGAAGTGAGCACACAGCCCACTTCAACCACAAACATCACCGGATTTTTGACCATGCCGCGGGGATTGAGTTTGCGGAAACTCTCCACAATGGCGGGGCCAATAATCTTTGTATCCCAAATGCTGATTTTGTCTGCCATGACCGTCCGTTTCGTAAAGCAGGTTTAACCGACTGATTGCATTTCCCGACTTGCATTGCGCGCGCGATCGCGAAGAGACCGGCAGCGCGTGTTTGTCTCAGAAGCAAGAGCAAACAGCAGGAAGTTCAAAAAAGTCTTCCCGTGTGCAGGAGCAAATGCTCGAGAATCGGTCCCAGGCTCAAGGCCGGGAAGAATGTAAGCGCGCCGACAATGACGATGACGCCGATCAGGAGCACAGCGAACAGCGTCGAGTTGACCGGGAAGGTTCCGGGCGACGGCGGGACGCTTTTCTTCTGCGCGAGATTGCCGGCCAGGGCCAGCACGGGAATCATCATGAGGAAGCGGCCGACGAGCATGTCCCATCCCAGGCAAACGTTGTACCACCAGGTGTTGGCATTGAGGCCGGCGAAGGCCGAGCCGTTATTGCCGGCGCCGGAGGTGAAGGCGTAGAGGATTTCGCTGAATCCGTGCGGTCCCTGGTTGGCGAGCGAGGCAAGCCCCACATTGGGCAAGAGCACAAAGACGGCGCTGAAGGTGAGAATGACGAGCGGAAAGATCAGCGCGTAGAGCATTGCCATCTTGACGTCGTAGGCCTCGATCTTCTTGCCCAGATACTCCGGGGTACGGCCCACCATGAGGCCGGCGATGAAGACCGAAAGCACGACGAAGATCAGCACCCCGTACATGCCGGCGCCGACGCCGCCGAAGACGACCTCGCCGAGCATGATGTTGACCAGCGGCACCATGCCGCCGAGGGGAGTGAAGCTGTCGTGCATACCGTTGACCGCGCCGCAACTGGCGTCGGTGGTAACGGTGGCAAAGAGCGCGGAATCGGCGATGCCGAAGCGGGTCTCCTTGCCCTCCATATTTCCGCCGGGCGCAGTCGCGGTACGTGTTTGAGCGGCATCGTGAATCAGGGGATGCGGCTGGGACTCAGCCCAGTAGCAGACGGTGAAACCGACGGCGAAGAGCGCGAACATGGCGCCGAGGACAGCCCAGCCGTGACCGGGAGAGCCGGTCATGCGGCCCAGGGTGTAGGTAAGCCCGGCAGGAATGATGAAGATGGAGAGAATCTCAAAGAAGTTCGACAGCGGCGTCGGATTCTCAAAAGGATGCGCGCTGTTGGCGTTGAAGAAGCCGCCGCCGTTGGTGCCGAGCATCTTGATGGCTTCCTGCGAAGCGACGGGGCCCTGGGCGATGGTTTGCGCCTGGGAGGGGTTTTCGAGGGTGTGGGCGACGGTGTAGGGATGGAGGTTCTGGGGCACGCCCTGGGCCACGAGCAGCAACCCGTAGACGATGCAGGCCGGAAGGAACACATAAAAGAGCGAGCGCGTCATATCGACCCAGAAATTGCCGATGGTGCCGGAGCCGGTGCGCCGGATGCCGCGAATGAGCGCAACCGCGACGCAAAGGCCAAGCGCCGCGGACCAGAAGTTATGCGTGGCAAGGCCGACCATCTGCGTGAGATAGCTCATGGTGGTCTCGGGCACATAGGACTGCCAGTTGGTATTGGTGGTAAAGCTGGCGGCAGTGTTCCATGCCAGGTCAGGTCCGACGGCGGCAAGATGCTGGGGGTTGGCCCAGCCCTGCAGCAGCCCCTGCATGCGCTCGACGACGTAGGTGAACACGAGGCTCGCGGCCGAGAATCCGAGCGCGGCAAAAGCGTATTCGCGCCAGTTCATCTCCGTGTCGGCTTTGATGCCGCAGAGCTTGTAGAGGAGCCGCTCGATGGGGCGAAACACGGGATCGAGCCAGGTACGCTCGCCTTCCATGACGTGCGCCAGGTAGGTTCCCACCGGGCGAACGGTCGCCAGCAGGACGATCGAGTAGATGGCGAACTGCAACCAGCCGTTGACGGACATCTTAGAATTTCTCCGGATAAAGCAGCGTGAGCGCGAGGTAGCCCAACAAGAGCACGGACAAGACCAGCGCGGTACCTGAGATCCAATCGAGTTGCATCATCTACCTCAACTTTTGGCAGGCCTTGACGTAGAGAAACGCCAGGGCGAAGAAAACTGCGGTGAAAACGACCATGACTGCGTCCTGCATGCGGAATCTCCCTGACACTTCCGGCAAGGAGCCGGCAGAGTCTCAGACTGAACGGCGCGCACTTCAGTTGCGGCCGTTCCATGAGCAGCTTGCGTCCCCGAGCTGCGGACCCGCTCACCGAAACGAACTGAACCGAAATTGATTCTGACTTCAGTCTGGTTTGAGTTTCGAAAAGAATTCCTAAATAAGTTGTAAGGATGGGCGTGATACGGTGCGCCAGCTTGAAGACAGGCCGGCTATCTGCAAGCCGGAGTTGGGGAAAAGCCGCGACAGGTTCGGGGATGGCGCGCAGTCCGCGGCGGACACGAAGCGAAGTGACCTATGCTCGCCGGCTCGCAATGCGAGACGCAGAGGCTCCGAGTTACTCCTCGTCTCCGCTCCAACCTTCGGGAACGAAGCGATAGCCGACCCAGGGCTCGGTCTGGATGTATTGCTTGCCGGTCTCCAACTCGAGTTTTTTGCGCAACTGGCCGACGAAGACGCGGAGGTACTCCGGCTGGTGCGCGGATTGGGCACCCCAGACGGTCGTCAGGAGCGCGCGGTGCGTGATCACCTTTCCGGCATGGCGCGCGAGGTGCAGCAGCAGGTCGAACTCCTTGGGGGTAAGGTGAATGGGCTTGCCCTGCACGCTGATGGAATGGGCCTGAGAGTCCACCACGAAGTCGCCGACTTCAACGGCGGCGGTGGTGCGCTCTGGCGCGCGGCGCAGATGAGCGCGCACGCGGGCCAGCAGCTCCTGAATGCCAAACGGCTTGGTGACGTAATCGTCGGCGCCGGCATCGAGCGCCTCGACCTTTGACCGTTCGTGTTCGCGGACGGAGAGCACCAGCACCGGCGTGGCCCCGCGGGAACGGATGGCGCGGCAAACATCGACGCCGCTCATATCCGGCATCATCAGGTCAGTGATGACGAGGTCGGGGGCCCAGTCGCGGAATACGCGCAAACCCTCCTGCGGCTCGTTGGCAGTGCGCACATCGTAGCCCTGGGCGGCCAGAGCGGCGCGCAGTACGCGTGTGATCTGCGACTCGTCATCAATGACCAAAATTCTCCCGGGCATCATCGTCCTCTTTCCACCGCAGATTACATCATTGCGGCCGGGCATTTCATAAAGCGCAGGAGGAGATTATGATTCCCGTGGAGCGATCGATGCAGGCGCCTGCCTATTCACGCCGGATTCTAAGCTGGTTGCTGGCGACAGCAGCGGCAGCGGGCACGACGGCGGCGCTCGACCGGCTGGGAGCCAACTCCACCACGGCGGGAATGGTCTTTCTGGTGCTGGTGGTGTGGTCAGCGAGCCTGGCCGGGACAGCGCTGTCGCTGTACATGGCCGCATGGTGCGCGCTTTCCTTCGACTACTTCTTCCTGCCGCCTGTACATACATTCCTGCTGGTGGGCGCGCAGGCGTGGGTAGCAATGGCATCGTTTGCCGCCGGCTCACTGGTGGTGAGCCGACTGGCGGAGCGGGCGCGGCGTCAGACGCGGGAGGCCGAGCAGCGCCAGTCCGAC
>JAKCDN010000086.1 GCA_021841795.1 Acidobacteriota bacterium
ATCCCGACGCCGGCGCGCGCGGCCGGCTCACCATCTCCTGCCGCTCGCTCTCTGATCCCGTGGCCCGCTACGAGATCGTCAAGACCATGCGCGCCAGCTCCCTTGTGCTTGGGCCGCTGGTCGCGCGCACCGGCCAGGCGCGTGTCGCCATGCCCGGCGGCTGCGCCATCGGCGGCCGGCCCATCGATCTCCACATCAAAGGCCTGGAGAAAATGGGCGCCACCATCCTCCAGCAGCACGGCTATCTTGAAGCCCGCGCCCCGCGCCTGCGCGGAGCCCACATCGTCTTTGACCGCATCACCGTCACCGGCACTGAGGATCTGCTCATGGCCGCGGTGCTCGCTGAAGGCGATACCGTACTCGAAAACTGCGCCCGCGAGCCCGAGGTCGTCGATCTCGCCGCTCTCCTCATCGCCATGGGCGCGCGCATCGACGGCGCCGGCACCTCTACCATCCGCGTCCACGGAGTCGCCGCCCTCCACGGCGCCGGCTATCGCATCAATCCCGACCGCATTGAGGCGGGCACGCTGCTCATCGCCGGCGCCATCACCGGCGGCGATCTGGTTGTCACCAACTGCTGCGTCGATCATCTCGGCGCCGTCATCGCCAAACTTACTGAGGCCGGCGCACGGGTCCGGATCCTCGCCCCTGACACTGTTCGCGTCCAGGGCGGCGGACCGCTCCTCGCCGCCGACATCTCTACCGAGGAGTATCCCGGCTTTCCCACCGACATGCAGGCCCAGTACATGGCCCTCGCTACCCAGGCTCAAGGCGTCAGCCAGGTCCGCGAAAACATCTTCGAGAATCGCTTCATGCACGTCCAGGAGTTGGTCCGCATGGGCGCCGGCATCAAGGTTGATGGAAACACCGCTACTGTGCGCGGACCCGCTCGCCTCTCCTCCGCCGCGGTCATGTGTTCCGACCTTCGCGCCTCGGCCTCGCTGGTCCTGGCCGCGCTCGTCGCCGATGGCGAGTCCGTCATCGACCGCGTCTACCACATGGATCGCGGCTACGAGCGCATCGAAGAAAAACTCCGCAGCGTCGGCGCCCAGATCCAGCGTCTCGGCAACGTCTTCCCGCCGCGCGATGACCAGCCGCCGGCGGCCTGAAGCCTCTTATCTTCGCTGCATCCCTGTGCCGCCGCGCCCCGCCTGCATGAAAAGAGCGGGGCCGAAGCCCCGCTCTTCACCGTCCACCGCTGACCGTTTACTGGATCTCAATCACATCCGTTGCCGCCGCGGCTGACGCCTCGGCCTGCTCCATCAGCTTTTCTGCCACCGCGTAGAACGGAGCGGCCTGCGGGCTCTTCGGCCCCGCCAGCGCCACCGGCAATCCCCGGTCCCCGCCCTCGCGGATCGCCGGTACCAGCTCGATCGATCCTAGAAACGGCACTCCGAACTGCTTCGCCGTGCGCTCCGCGCCCCCGCGCGAGAAAATGTCGATCTCGTGGTGGCAGTGCGGGCAGGTAAAGTGGCTCATGTTCTCCACCATCCCCAGCACGTCCACATTCACCTGTCCAAACATCTCCAGCGCCTTGCGCGCGTCTTCCAGGCTCACGTCGCTCGGCGTCGATACCACCACCGCGCCGGTCAGAGGCACCGTCTGCACCAGCGAGATGGCCACATCCCCCGTTCCCGGCGGCAGATCCACCACCAGGTAGTCCAGCTCGCCCCAGTTCACCTGCTGCAGAAACTGCCGCACAATCTGGTGCAGCATCGGCCCCCGCATCATCAGCGGTTTGTCCCCCGGCGAGATGTACCCGATCGAGATCGTCTTCAGACCGTGCGTCAGGTTGGGCTCGATCATATTGCCCGCGCCCACGCGCGGCTGTTGCGTTGAGCCCATCATCAGCGGAACATTCGGCCCGTATACATCGGCATCCATCAAGCCCACGCGCTTGCCCAGCTTTGAAAGCGCTATGGCCAGATTCACCGACACCGTGGTTTTGCCGACTCCGCCCTTGCCCGATCCCACTGCCACAATCTTCGCTACGCCGGGCAACGCTACAGGGGCCGGCATGGCATGTCCATGCGCCATATTGGAACACTCCTCTTTGATTTCTTACGGGAGCTCGCAAGCCCCTGAAGGCACTCGTCGGCTAGCGCAAGCAGTGGCCCCGCGCGCGCAATCGCCGCGCCGGAAAGGCCTGTTTAAATCTTACAGGAGCCCATCTCGGCATGCCGCGCCCCTCTGCGCTCCGCCCGATTCTACGGCTCGATCGCTCCCGGGCCTTCCTGTGCCTGTGTCGCCCGCTTCGCCTCTTTGCGCCGTGCGTTCTCCCGCTCGCGGTGCTCCCGCCGGCGCAGGGCATCCTCGTAGCGGCGGTGCTCGTCCGGCGTCTCCGGCCGCAGTTGCGGCGCCTTCTGCACGCGCCCGTGCTCGTCGACGGCGACAAACACCAGGTACGCGCTGGCCACATGCGATATCGCTCCCGTCCGCGTATTCTCCGCCCACACCTTTACGCCCACCTCCATCGAGCTGGTAAACGCCCGGTTGACGCTCGACTTGAGCGTAACCAGGTCGCCCAGGCGCACCGGCTGGATAAAGTCGATGTGGTCCATCGATGCCGTCACCACGTGCGTGCGCGCGTGACGGTACGCCGCCATGGCCCCCGTCAGGTCGATAAAGTGCATCAGTCGCCCGCCCAGCAGGTTGCCCAGCATGTTGGTGTCGTTCGGCAGCACAATCTCCGTCATCTCCGATTGCGTGCTTGCCACGGTTCGCACTGCGGGATAATTCTGTTCGTTGCTCATCCTGCCTCCACTTTAATTCTCCGGTTTCCTCGCCGTGCGCGTCGAAGTCAAGCTACAATAGAGTTCATAGTAGAGTACGGCTGCTGGCTGGGTCGTTGCTTCTTGATTCAGTTTCGGAAATCCCTGCCAAAACCGCAAATCTACCGCGGCCCGTTCGAACTACGTTCCGGCCCAACCCAGGTACGATGGACAAAATCGCAGGCCTGAAAGAAATTCTTGCTCTTGACCCCAGAAACAGCTTCGCCCGCTATGGCATCGCCATGGAACTGGCGAATCGCGGTGAAGTTGCCGCTGCGTTAAAGGAATTTGACACGCTTCTCGCCAACGACCCCGACTACACCGCCGCCTATTTCATGTCGGCGCAGACCCTGGTCGGCGCGGGACGCGCGTCTGAAGCCATTGCACGGCTGAAGGCCGGCATCGGCTGCGCTGCGCGCAGCGGAAATAGCCACGCCCTCAGTGAGATGCAGGCCATGCTCGACGGGCTCGACGCCTAGCACGCTCGCGTCGCGCTCTGCTCTTTCGTCTTCGAGCGCCGCCACTCGGGCTGGGTTCTTCATGCCGCTCGGTAGTGTCCTCGGATCTCGGTAACTTCGCCCGATCGAAATGCATCTAAGGGGGCAAGATGGCAAAATATTCGATTGTTGTGCCATTCCATAACGAAGAAGAGAATGTCACCGTCCTGTACGCGCGCTTGAAGCAGGTGATGGAACAGGTCGGCGACCCCTTCGAGCTGGTCTTCGTCGATGACGGTTCCAGCGACCGCACCTACAAGCTCCTTGAAGAAATTGCCGCCGTTGACAGCCGCGTGCTCGTCGTCAAATTGCGCCGCAACTTCGGCCAGACCTCCGCTCTCGCTGCCGGCTTCGATCACGCCTCCGGTGAGTTTGTTCTGGCCATGGACGGCGATCTGCAGCACGATCCCAACGATATTCCCGCTTTTCTTGAAAAGCTCGACGAGGGCTACGACGTCGTTTCCGGCTGGCGCAAAATCCGCATTGATAATCTCATCCTCCGCCGTATCCCGTCCGCCTGCGCCAACTGGCTCATGGCCCGGCTGTCCGGCGTCAACATCCACGACTTCGGCACCACCTTCAAGGCCTATCGCCGCGATCTCATCCAGAGCATCCCCCTCTATGGCGAGATGCACCGCTTTATCCCCGCCCTTGCCAGTTGGTACGGCGCGTCGATCTGCGAGATCCCGATCCAGAATGTCAATCGCACCCGCGGCAAGAGCCATTATGGGATCGGGCGCACCTTCCGCGTCTTCTTTGACCTCGTCACCATCCGTTTCCTGCTCCGCTACATGAGCAGGCCCCTTCATTTCTTTGGCGGCTTCGGTTTTCTCGGCATGTTCGGCGGAAGCGTCATGGCGGTCGTCCTGCTGGTCTCCAAGCTCCTGCATCCGGGCAGAAATCTCCTCCTCGATCATGGCCCGATGTTCGTCATCGCCTCGGTCCTCATCGTGGCCGGCATTCAGTTGTTGGCCATTGGCCTGCTTGGCGAGTTGCAGGTCCGCCACTATTACAGCAGCCAGCGTACGGCCTCCTACACCGTTGATCGGCTGGTCCGTCTCGTCTCCAGCGACGAGCAGAATCTGCTTTCCGGCCGGCACGAAGAACTCCTCTAAGCGGTATCGACACCTGGCGCCGGCCGTTGCTGGATGTCGATACTGCCTGTCCCCAGCCATCCCGAAAGCCGCTGGAAGCCCGCAATTTGCAGGGGGCCTCTGCCGGCCCGCAGGCGCGGTTTTCACCGCCCTGCGCCATCCGGCCTTCATCTCCCGTCTTGCTTTCGCCTGCCCTATGGGTTCATCCTTATCCCAGCCATGAAAGCCATGCAGTTTCATTCCTCCGGTGGGCCAGAGGTTCTACAGCTTGCCGATCTTCCCATCCCCGAGCCTGGGCAGGGACAGGTTCTCATCCGGGTTGAAGCCGTCGGCGTCAACTTCATTGAGATCTACTTCCGCAAAGGTATCTATAAGACCTCGCTGCCCGCCACTCCCGGCAGTGAGGCTGCGGGAACAATTGAGGAGCTCGGTCCCGGCGTCACCGGCTTCGCCGTCGGCGACGCGGTGGTCTCGACCAGTGTCATCGGCAGTTACGCCGAGTATGCGCTGGTCCCCGCCGCGCAGCTCATCCGCATTCCCCCGGCTGTCACCATGGAGCAGGCCGCTGCCGTCATGCTGCAGGGCATGACCGCGCACTATCTCGCCTTCTCCACCTGGCCGCTCAAAGCCGGCGAATCGGCCCTGGTCCACGCCGGCGCGGGAGGCGTCGGTCTACTTCTCACCCAGATTGCCGCGCGCATCGGCGCTCGCGTGATCGCCACGGTTTCAACCCCCGCCAAAGCTGAGCTCGCGCGCCAGGCAGGAGCCTCCGACGTCATTCTCTATACCGAAAAGGACTTCGCCGAGGAGGTCCGGCGCCTCACCGGCGGCAAAGGCGTTGACGTCGTCTACGACTCCGTCGGCAAAACCACCTTCGACAAAAGCCTCAGCTGCCTCCGGCCGCGGGGATTGCTGGCGCTCTTCGGAGCCTCCAGCGGTCCTGTGCCGCTCTTTGATCTGATTCAGCTCAGCAGCAAGGGCTCGCTCTTTATCACTCGCCCCACGCTCTGGCATTACATTGCCTCCCGCGCCGAGCTCGAGTGGCGTGCCGGCCAGGTGCTCAACTGGGTCGCCAGTGGCGAGCTCCACCTTCGCATGGAGCATTCCTATCCGCTCGCTGAGGCCGCTCAGGCGCAAATCGACATCGAAGAGCGTAAAACCACCGGCAAAGTTCTGCTCGTGCCGTAACGGCAGGTGCCGGGGATCGGTTCCGATGCCTTGTGGCGCTGCTTCTGCGCACTGCTTTCTATTAATGCGGCTTCAGCGCGCCGCAAAAAGCCTGGTCGCTGAAGGCGGTTATGTCCATCTCCATCGCTCCCGCTGACCGCGTCTTTGTCCTTACCGGCGCCGGCATCAGCGCCGAGAGCGGCCTGCCCACCTTCCGCGCCTCTGACGGCCTCTGGGCCGGATATCGCGTCGAGGAAGTCTGCACCCCCGAGGCCTTGCGCCGCAACCCCGCGCTGGTCTGGCAGTTCTACTCCGGACGTCGCGCCGACTGCGCAAAGGCCACGCCCAATCCCGCCCACATCGCGCTCGCCCGGCTTGAAGCCCAGCTCCCCGGCCGCTACATTCTCTGCACCCAGAACGTCGACGACCTCCACGAGCGCGCCGGAAGCAGGAACCTCATTCACATGCACGGTGAGCTGGCCAAATCCCGCTGTGAGCGCGAGTGCGGCCGTCCGCCCGTTCAGGACCACGCCGTCTATGCGCGCCTCGACGAGGTTCCGCGCTGTTCCTGCGGCGGCCGCCTGCGCCCCCACATCGTCTTCTTTGGGGAGATTCCGCTCGAAATGCCCCGCATCGAGCGGGAAATCTCTCGCTGTACGCTGATGCTCGTCGTCGGCACCTCAGGCTCCGTATACCCCGCGGCCAACTTCGTTCACTGGGCCGCGCAGGCCGGAGCCCGCACCGTCTACATCGGTCCCGAATCCCCGCTCAATGCCGACGCCTTTACCCATATCCTCGCCGGCAACGCCGGTGAGGTTCTGCCCGGCCTGTTCACCGTCGCCTGAACCGCGCCCCTGCGCTCGCTTTCGCTCAAAAGTGGAAGCGGTACCGCATCTCGGCCGCCAGCATCCGCGGATCGTTCCAGTGGAACCCTCCCACCGTGATCGAGTTATCCAGCAGCACGCGATGATTGGTCACGTTCACCGCCGTCACCGACAGCTTCCAGCGCTCGCCGAATGCGTGACCCACCGATGAGTCGAACGTCGTGTGCGCCGGCAGATAAGGCCCGTAGTACGGTCCATTGTTGGGGCAGGCCGCCGGGTCGGAACAGGCCAGACCATTCGTAAACCCCGATCCGTAATAAACATTCGTCGCAAACCATGTGTCTGCCGGCAGTTTGGCCGTGAACCCCGTGTTTAGCGTGTCGCGCTGGTCGTGATCCACGGGAATATACTGCGGTCCTAAATCGCATGCCGGATCGGTCGGGATATTGCACGTGAACCCGCCGATAATATTCCCGCGCTGCTCGGCGATCTGGTTCGAGTAGGTCACGTAAAACCGTCCCCGGTTCCACAATTCGGGCGAGTGCAGCGTCATCTCCCATGCCCGCACCAGCGCCCCATCCACCGCAATCGGAAAGTACATATTCGACTCGCCAAGATTCGAATGATCCAGGTAGTTGTTCACCCGGTTCTTGAACGTATCGATATTCAACATCCATCCCTTGTAAGGAATCTCAATGCCGAACTGATTCTCCTCGTCGCGCTCCGATGGAATGGGCGTGAATGTATTCTCCCCGCCCGGCAGGTTGCCGGCGTAGTTCAGCACCGAACTGGAGACCGTCAGAATCGGGGCCGGCTGAAAAAAGTGCCCGTAGAATCCCCGCAGCACCCAGTTCAGCCGCGGAATCCGCACCGTCGCGCCGATGCGCGGATAAATCGCCGTCTCGTTCAGCCACGCGCGGTAAACTGAAAATCGCTGCCCGCCCAGCAGTGTCACCCACTGCCCCAGCCGCAGATGATCCCCCACGTAGAACTCGGCCAGCCCCGCATCTGCCGTGGCCGGCGTGTTTGGCTCCGAGGCCGCGCTTCCGTCGTTGATCCTTACCCCAAACAGATCGTTCTCATGTTGATAAAACGAGTAAAGGCCGCCGGAAAAACTGTTCCATCCCGCATCAAGGTGACCGTCCGCCTGCACCCCCCCGTAGTTCGATTGCTGATGCCACGTCGTTGATACCGGATTGTCCGTCGCCTTGGAATCGTAATTGGCATGGTTGAAGTGGTAGAACGGAGCCATCGCCGCCAGCGCCTTCGCCGAAAAGGTGTGCACCCAGTTCGCAATCAGAAAAGCGTCCCGCTCCGTCTGCCCGTCGCGCAATCCCCACGAGCAGTAATAGCCCGACGTGCACTCATAATCCGTCCGGCTCGGATCGTACGGCGCCTGGAAGAAATCCTCGCGCAACTGCCCATCCACGCGCAGTTGATCCTTCGCCGTCTGGTTCCGAAGCAGCGAGGCAAATCCGCTCTCTGAATTGGTCGCATCGTGAAAGATCGCCGCCACCGGCGTCGCCAGCCCGTAGTCCGAGCGCGAGCCCGTCGCGCTCGCGTACCACGCCGTCTGTTCCGAGTGATTCCCCAGCGCAATCTGCGTCTCCCCGGTTCCCAGATTGCCTCCGTACACCATCACCTCGCCCTCGCGGTTGAACTCGAACCCGTTCCGCGGCAGCACGTTGAACATCCCATAGGTGCGGTCGCCCAGGTCGGAGTCGTAGCTGCCGCTCAGCGCCTCCATTGAGTCGATGTCCTTGGGATCGATCTGCGGCCCCACATTCGAGTCGATCTTCGTATTCGGAATCGCCACCCCGTCGATCAGCCAGCTCGTCTGGTGGCCGCCGCGCATATGCAGCATGTCGTGCGTCATGTACGCGCCCGGAACGTAATCGGTAATCATCTCCGTGCCCAGTGTCCGGTCTGCCCCCGGAGTCTCGTCGATCGTCTCGCGCGTTACCAGCGTCGACGGTGTAACCGTGTCCGCCGCTGATTCGGTCGCCCCTTCCACCACTACCGATTGCGTGGTCCCGGCCACGTTCAGCAGGATGTGCAGCACGGGATTCGTGCCCGACTCCAGAGTCACGGCCTCGGTATCGGTCTCGAACTCCTTCGCCTCCACCGTCAATCGGTAAACCCCGATCGGAACCGCCTGCAGCTCGAACTCGCCGTCGCCATTCGTCCGCGACTGCATCGAAAACGCGGAATCTGCCGCATGCAATGTGATTCTGGCCCCCGCGATGGGCCGGTGTTCCGGATCGTGCACCACTCCGTGTATGCTCGCGAACACCGTGGCATACACGGGCAGGGAAGCGGCAGCCAGTACCGCCGCCGCAATCAGATGAAGACGTCGCACTCTAAAAAACCTCCATACCGCGCTCATTCAAACGCAGGTACGCATCGCATTTTGAGCCGCCTGTGGTAAAAGCGGCTCTGTAGACAATCTTTGTTTTTTTGCAAGGACGCGGCCTTCGCCGTGCCGAAATGGCCGAAAAATCAGCGGAGCTTTAGCCCCTGAGGGATGATTTCCGGCAACATCGGACCTTCATCACGGCCGCCCGGCGCGCAGAGTCGCACTGCCTGCCTTCATTGGAATGCGCAGTCGCAACCCAAACTTCAACGCAACCGTTAGCTGAGATTTTGCGGTGGTCCGCGTCCCGAATGCGCACGCGTCCGCGTCGATTCCGGCGCCGCGTATTCCGCAGGCGCAACCTGCGCCCGTGCCCGCAAAGCCGGCAAACCCGCCGCCGCAGCCGTCAGCGCCGCAGCCGGCGCGGCCAATAGCGCCGCCGCTCCCGGATACTCCGAACAGGTCATCGGCGCGCCGGCCAGCGCCTGCGGCCCTGATCCGGCTTCTTGCATCATCTCCGCCATGTGCGCGGCCATGGCGCAGTGGTGCGCTCCGTGACGACGGCAGCAGGGCGGCAGATTGGCGTCCTCGCCGTCGATCAGTGCCGACAGCGGTCCAAACCCGAAAAACAGGATCAGGAGAATCGAGAAGCAGCGACGCATCTCCTTCGATGCTAGCAGAGCGAAGAAAGCCGATCTCCCGCCGCCCGGCCGCCGCCTGCCTCTGCATTATCATCAAGGTATCGCTCGTTTCCGTTATGCGATCCCTCGCCAAGGAAAGTCCATTGCAACATCCTCTAAGCTCCGCGTCGCCGCTCCATGCTCCCGTCTCGCAGAAAACCCTCGCTGTGCGTCCGCTCCGCATCGCGCTCTTCGGCTTTGGCACCGTGGGCAGCTCCGTGGCTCGCATTCTTCTTGAGTCCAGGCCGGCAGGCCTCGAGCTCACTCACATCTTCAATCGCAACGTGGCCCGCAAGCGCGCCCCCTGGGTGCCGTCGAGCGTCGTCTGGAGTGAAGATGCCGATGCCGTCCTTGCCTCCGATGCCGACGTCGTCGTCGAGCTCGCCGGCGGCCTCGAT
>JAKCDN010000087.1 GCA_021841795.1 Acidobacteriota bacterium
TATCGCTTCCGATCGCGCTTCGCCCAAGCCTTACAGCATGGAGCGAGAGTGGCGCACCGCGCTGGAGAAGAAGGGGATCGACTTTAGCCGCCCCACTCCGCTTGAAGATCCGCGTCGGGCACTGCCATCTGACGCGCTCAACAACCGGAGCCGCGCCGACGTTGACCATGCGACTCTCCAGGCCGTCGACGCGGACAGCACAGCATCGGCAGGACCAACGTGATGCGATCGTCACCGGCCTGAATCAACGCGGTCTTGCGACGGCACAAAGAAACCGCTCGCTCAAAACTGCACGCTCTGGAGCATTCTCTCAAAGGTTGGGTTCAAGCGGTCGTAATCGCCAGCCGGGGCGACAAAGACAAAATAAACGACCGATCCATCGGGACGCGGAACCGTCACAAGCCGGTCTTTCTCCTTCTGGGATTGGCCATTTGCGTCCGCGAACGGCGAGACGGACTCCATCGACACCGTCCGCCCGCGCGCGCCCCCGACTGATATTGCGGAGATACTGCCCACGGACCGCAGGCCGCTCTCTGCGCTCTCAAGGCTGCCTGCAATCTGACTGGTGATCTGGTCGATGTTGCCGGCGTTGCCACCGGGGCTCATGGCATTGATCACCACCCCGTAACCGACTCCGCCATCGGCCACGCCGGCGCTTGGAGCAATCATTACCGATTCCCCCTGCTGCTGCGGCGCCATCACCTGCCAGTTCAGCGGCCGCACAATCTTTGCCAACCCCACATCGGTCAGGATGAAGGAGGAGCTGGGTGCAACAGCGCTCCAGGAAACCGCTTTCGCGGCAACGGAGCCGGTTCCCATGGGAACGCTTCCTGCCGAACTCGGCGCAGCCGGCGCGCTGCCTGTGCTACTGGCGCCATTCGAGTCTGTGCCGAACATAGCAGGAGGAGGCGCAAACACCGCGCCATTTTTCTTGTTCAGGCTGGCCCACTGGCCGGTTTTGGCTCCCTGCGCGATCTGATCTGCCGAATACGCCTTGACCTGCAGGGCATGGTTGCGAACCGCGGCAAACTGCGCGTTGTCGGTAGCATAATTCTCTGAAGGCCAGCCCTGGATCTCGCTGCGAATTGCCTCTTCACGGTTACCCGGATTGGGATGATCGCTGAGAAACTGCGGCGGTATACCACCTTGCGCTTCGAGCGCTTTGAAGAAATTCGCCAGTTCCATGGGATTGTAGCCGGTGCGCTGCATAATCATGGCGCCAACGCCATCGGCCTGAGCTTCGTCGCCGCGCGAATACCTGAGTGTCATCAGGTTCGCGCCCATCTGCACGCCGGCGGCGCCAAGCGTTCCCAGCACGCCGCCCATATTTCCCAGGATGGAGCCGGCAATTCCCTCCAGGCCCTGGGTGAACTGCGCCTGCTGCATCTGCTTGGCCGAGTGCTGCATGTAGACGTGCGACATCTCATGAGCCATCACGCCTGCCAGCTGAGCCTCGTTTTGCGCAGCGGTAATGGTGCCGGAGTTGATGAAGATCTGCCCCCCGGGCAGGGCAAATGCGTTAATATCCTTTTCCGCAAGCACGTGAAACTGATAAGGCCAGGTCCGCGCCTGCGGGATCGTGCCCACCAGACGGCTGCCGATCTTGCGAACGTACTGCGTCTCCAGGCTGTTATCGGGCAGAACCGGCATCTGCTGGTAAACCAGCTTTGCATTCTGCAGGCCGATCTGTTCTTGTTGCGCGCGGCTGATCGACACCTTGCCGGGGTCGGGCAAGGTTGGCATCGCTTGTTGAGCCCGGCAGGGAACGGCGAGGATGACGGGACACGCCAGTACGGCAAGCAACGCGGACCGCGCAATAAGGCATTTCGTTTGCAACGCCATGCGCCTTCTCCTATGCGGGGAATCCATCTATCTTACTGCACCCCTGCCTGAGCGGACAACGATCTAAAACGCGGCTGTCGATCGGCAAGACCACTGCACACCCGTCGCGCCTTGTGCAAAACTTTGCCAGGCCGGTTGACAAGTTCAACGATTCGTATATTAATTATGTCGTTAGTTAATTATGAACGCATCCAGCAAGCTGAAACGCAGTCCGGGACGGCCGGCAGCCGACACCGACGCCCGCGAGCAGTTGCTTGCCGCCGCCACCGAACTTTTCGCCGCGCACGGTGTGGCGGCCACGCCTTTTGCCGCTATTGCCAGGCGGGCCGGCCTTACGCCCGCCATGATGCACTACTACTTCAGGGACCGTGACCACCTGCTCGATTGCGTGGTGGAAGAGAAGATCGCGCCGCTCCTTGCGCGGGTCTGGGATCCTGTTGATTCCGGCATCGCGCCCCAGGAACTGATGCATGGCATCGTGGAACGCCTGGTGGCCGGCATCGAGCGCGCGCCATGGATCCCTTCAACGTGGATGCGCGAAGTGCTCAATGAAGGCGGCTTGCTGCGCAACCGCGTTCTGCGCCGGCTGCCCCTCGACAAGACGCGCATCCTGAGCTCGGCGTTGAAGCAGGGTCAGGCACGCGGCGAAATCGATGCGGACATCGACCCGGTCCTGGTTGTCTTTTCCATGCTCGGACTCACGATGATGCATCTGGCCACCGCGGCTTTTTTTGCGCAGGCCTTTCATTGCCGTCAGCCGCGCCCGCAGGCGATTGGACGCCACGTAACCGCCCTGCTGCTGAACGGATTGAAACCGGCAGGAAAAAGGGCCCGCAAAAGCAAGTGAGATTGGAGGGACGCGTGCATTTAAGCCGACCATCAGGACGCATCATGATCCTCAGCGCGTCGATCGCGGCAGCTCTCGGCGCGGCAGGCTGCTCGCATTCACCCGCGAATACCTACCAGGGCTACGTCGAGGGCCGGTTCGTTTATGTGGCTTCGCCCGAAAGCGGCCGCCTGGATCAGCTCGCCGTCACCCGCGGGCAATCCGTCGCTGTCGGGCAGCCGCTCTTCGTCTTCGACCAGGAGCCCGAAGCGTCCGCATTACGCAATGCGCAGCAACTGCTTGCGAGTTCGCAGTCGCGCCTGGCCGACCTTCAATACGGAAAGCGTCCTCAGGAGATCGACGTGACCCGCGCGCAGCTCGCGCAGGCAAAGGCTCAACAGCAGGCAGCCGACGCGATTCTCCTGAGTGACAGGAAACAGTACGCAGCCGGAGGCATCGCGCAGACCGAACTGATCAACGCGCAAGAGGCTGCGGACAGCGGCGCGGCCCGTGTGCACGAGCTTGAGGCCGACCTGGCCGTCGCCGCCCTGCCCGCGCGCGAGGATCAGATCAAGGCACAACAGGACCAGGTCGCCGCCGATCGCGCATTGCTCGTGCAAGCTCAGTGGCGCCTCGATCAAAAGAGCATCGCCGCGCCGCGGCAGGGCCTCGTGTTCGATACGCTTTACCGCCGGGGAGAGTGGGTATCCGCGGGCAGCCCCGTGGTGCAGCTGCTGCCTCCTGAGAATATCGAGGTGCGCTTTTTCGTCCCCGAGACTCTCGTCGGCAGATTGAAGCTGGGTGAAAATGTGCAGGTGCGCTGCGACGGGTGCGCAGCAGCAGTGCCGGCGGCCATCAGCTTCATCTCCCCGCAGAGCGAATACACGCCTCCCGTGATTTACAGCAACGAGAACCGCTCCAAGCTAGTCTTCATGATCATTGCCAGGCCCCCGGATGCAAGGGCAGCCCTGCTGCATCCCGGCCAGCCTGTGGAGGTCGCGGTCGAATGACGACGGTTGCCAATCCGGAATACGCCATCGACGTGAGGGGTCTCAACAAGCGCTTTGGCGAGAAGCACGTGGTGCGCGATGTCTCGCTGCGCGTCCGCCGCGGCGAGATCTTCGGCTTCCTCGGCCCGAATGGCAGCGGCAAGACCACGACGATCCGCATGGTCTGCGGACTGCTCAAGCCCGACGCGGGCAGCGGCACCTGCCTCGGCCACGACATTGTCCGCGAACGCGAAGCCATCAAGCGCAAGGTTGGCTACATGACGCAGCGCTTCTCCTTCTGGGAAGATCTCTCGATCGCCGAGAATCTGGACTTCGTGGCGCGCATGTACGAGATTCCCCATCGCAAAGAAGCTGTACGTCATGCCATCGATACCCTGGGCCTGGCCTCGCGCGCCCGCCAGCTTGCGGGAACTCTCTCCGGCGGGTGGAAGCAGCGCATGGCGCTCGCGGCCTGCATGCTGCACCAGCCCAGCCTGCTGCTTCTTGACGAGCCTACGGCAGGCGTCGATCCACGCGCCCGGCGCGACTTCTGGGACGAACTGCAGAGCCTCGCGGCGCAAGGCATCTCGGTTCTGGTCAGCACGCACTACATGGATGAAGCAGTGCGCTGCCACAAGCTTGCCTATATTGCCTATGGAAAGCTGCTGGCGCAGGGGTCGGCGGACGAGGTGATTGCGAGCCAGCGGTTGAGCACGTGGGCCATCCACGGCGAGCGGCTTTCGGCACTGCAGGAGGAACTGCGCAGCCGGCCGGGCGTGGAACAGACCGTGACCTTCGGCGATGCGCTGCACGTAAGCGGAACCGATGCCGGCCTGCTCGAAGGCACGGTGCGCGCCGCCGCCGGCGTCGACGGCCGCAGTTGCGAACCGGTCGAGACCAGCCTCGAGGATGTCTTCATTTATCTGATGGGCAAAACCCCGGACAACAGCGGAGGCACGGCATGAGGCGGCCCCACACCGGATCGAAAACAGGATTCTCGCCAATGCGCTGGTGGAGCATGGTGCTCAAGGAGTTCACGCAACTGAAGCGCGACCGCCTCACTTTCGCCATGATCGTGGGCATCCCCATTATGCAGACGGCGCTCTTCGGATACGCCATCAACACCAACCCGAAACACCTCGACACAGCCATCATCAGCGCCGATTCGACCGATATTACGCGCAGCTTTATCGCGGCCATGCAGAACTCGTCCTACTTCAAGATGGTCGGCACGCTGCCCAACGAGGCCGCAGGCCGTGAAGCGCTGGCGCGGGGCAAGGTGCTCTTCGTGGTGAATATTCCTGCCGGCTTCACACGGCAACTACTGCGGGGCGAGCGGCCCGCGCTGCTGATCGAAGCCGACGCCACCGATCCTACCGCCACCGGAAGCGCGCTGGCAGCCGTCAGCGGCATCGCACAGTCGGTCATCGATCGCGAAATTGCGGGCCCACTCTCCAATCTGCACGGAAGCCCTGCCCCGTTCAGCGTCAGGGTCCATCAGCTCTACAACCCCGATAACATCACGCAGTACTTCGTTGTGCCGGGGCTTACCGGCATGGTGCTCACGCTCACCATGGTCCTGATGACCGGGCTGGCCATTACGCGCGAACGCGAGCGCGGAACCATGGAAAATCTTCTGGCCATGCCGGCTACTCCACTTGAAGTGATGACCGGCAAGCTGGTGCCTTACATCGGCATTGGCCTGATTCAGGCGACAATCATTCTGCTGGCTGCGCGTTACGTCTTTCGCGTTCCGTTTTTCGGCAATATCGGAGCGGTTTATCTTTCAGCGCTGCTGTTTATCGCCGCCAATCTCACGGTCGGCATCACGTTCTCGTCGCTGGCGCGCAACCAGTTGCAGGCGGTTCAGCTGGGCATCTTCTTCTTTCTTCCCAACATTATGCTTTCGGGCTTCATGTTTCCGTTCAAGGGTATGCCCGGGTGGGCGCAGGCGCTGGGAAACCTGCTGCCGCTCACCTATTTTCTCCGGCTCATACGGGGAATTCTTTTGAAGGGGAATGGATGGACCGACTCCTGGCCCAACGTGTGGCCGATGATGGTCTTCACCGTGGTGCTGATGCTCGTGGCATCCATCACCTACCGCAAAACACTGGATTGAGAGGCAATGCCATGCGTTTGCCTGAACATCTGCATTGGAAGCAAAGACCCGTCCGGCGCGCGCCCCGCACTTGCATATTCTTTGCGAAAGGGTGGAGGCCATGGAAGGTCCGCGCCCGCGCTGCATCGCTCGCCTTCTTGTTTCTCGCCGGCTGCAACGTTGGCCCCAGGTATCAGCCGCCGACCGCGCCTACGGTTGTCGCCTATACGCCGGAGCGGCAGCCGGCACAGACCACCGCAAGCCCGGGCTCCGCGGGCGCAGCGCAACGGTTCGACGCTTCCAGCGCGATCCCGGCGCAGTGGTGGACGCTCTTTCACTCGCCGGAACTCGACAGCATGATGAAGACCGCTCTTGCCAATAGTCCCACTCTGGCGCAAGCATCCGCGCGGCTCCGTGAAGCGCAGGAAGAATTGAATGCGCGCGCGGGCGCCACCAAGTATCCCTCCGTCGTCGCCAACGCGTCCATCGCGGGCGAACAGCCGAACCTTTCCGCATACGGCATTCCATTTCCTAACCCATCGCCTTTCGCGCTGCTGGATGGATCGATCAGCGTATCGTATGCCCTCGATATCTTCGGAGCCAACCGGCGGGCGATTGAAGCTCTTCATGCGGGAAGAGACTACGCGAGCTGGCAACTGGAGGGCGCGCGCCTGATGCTGGCCGGGAATCTTGTCTCCGCCGTCATCCGGCAGGCACAACTTGGCAAGCAAATTGAGATCATGCGGCAATTGCTCGCGGTCGAGCAACGCGAACTTGCCATCGCGAAGGAGCGGCGGCAGGTCGGCGGCGCCTCGCAAACAGACGTTGAAAGCCGCAGCTCTGCCGCGGCGGAGACACAGGCCGTAATTCCGTCGCTCGATGCCCAGCTCGACCAGGTCAATCATCAGATTGCCGTGTTGATGGGCGAGCCGCCCGCCGAGGCGCACATACCCACAGTCTCGCTCGATGCCCTGCGTCTCCCGGTGGATTTACCGCTCAGTCTCCCTTCGGCGCTGGTACATCAGCGACCCGACATACGCGCCGCCGAGTCTCTCCTGCATCAGGCCAGCGCCAACGTCGGTATCGCCACAGCCAACCTCTATCCGCAGATCGTGCTCTCGGCAAGCGGCGGCGCCCTGGGCACAAGCTTCGTCAACGGCGGCGACCTATGGAACATCGGCTCTTCTCTCACGCAGCCAATCTATAACGGAGGCGCTCTGCGCGCGGAGAAGCGCAAGGCCGAGGCGGCTTATCAGGAGGCGGCAAGCGTGTACAAGCAAACCGTGCTCCAATCGTTCCAGCAGGTTGCCGACACGCTCACGGCCATTGACCACGACGCCGAGACGCTGAAAGCGCGCAGTGACTCGTCGGCCGCGGCCGATGCCAGTTACCGGATTGCCCTGGATCGCTACAGCGCCGGAGGAATGAGCAAGCTGGCGCTGTTTGCAGCCGAGCGGCAGCGGCTGGAGGCTGCGCTTGACCGCATCGGCGCGGTAAGCGCGCGATTCTCTGACTCGGCTACACTCTTCCAGGCACTTGGCGGCGGCTGGTGGAGCCACGCGCCTGCGACCACGGCTGCGAACCCATAGAACGGAACGCTCCGCAGCCGGCCCGCCGATGCGACTTGCCCTATCTCTCGCCTTTTGCACTGCGCAGGCCAGCAAAACGCCGCCGCAGAACCTCCAGGCGATAGTGAAAGATGCGCTCGACATCGGGGCGCACGAGCCAGCGCTCGACGAGAAAATCGAATGCCACCGCGTAACGTACCGCATCCCGGGCCAGTGTGCCGCCGTCCTGCGGCGTAAACGTGTGCTCGTGAACCCACTGGCGATACGGCCCGCGCAGTTGCTCGTCTACGAAACGATACGGGGGCTCCCAGGCGCTGATGCGCGTGCGCCATCGCATGGGCAGGCCGCGCACCCGCAGCTTGTAATCAATGAGAGTTCCCTCGCCCATGACCACGGGCGCCGGAGTAAGAATCCTGAAGTTGAGCCACGGAGGCGTGATGGCTTCCAGATTGGCCGCATCGGCAAAAAATGGAAAGATCTCCTCGGGCGGCTGCGGCAGCCAGATCTCGCTGTTGAATGTCCTGACGTTCATATCGGTTGTACCAGCACTCTTATCGGATGCGGCGGGAAGGAAAGCGAAGCAGGCCGTGGCGCCAAAACACAAAGTAAGTGGATCGGCGCCGGTGCTCCGGCTTGCTTGCAGCCGCATAATATTTGCTTTTTATTCGCCTAACATAACTTTAGTCAGTCGTCCATAGGGAGAACCCAAGAAGTACACCCAACCTATTGTGGTGTCTTGAATCTTGAAATCTATTAGTCGGTGTTCCGTGGGAGCACATGGATTTCCTACGCTTTCCACCGATTTTTCGCTTGGCTCTGAGCCAAAACAGGGTTACTATTTTCGAGAGTTGGTAATTTATGGAGTTGCTTGGAGCTATACAGGAACTATTTGGAGCTTCAAGGCAATTTCCAGAGCAAGTTTACTCCCATTTCTTTCAGGGAGACTGGCTTTGAACGGCAAAAGCGGTATGGGAATCAGCCTGACTAACCAGGGACGCCCAAGAGGGCAAAGCAAGTGAGGCCGCGGCACGGGAAGAGCACCACCCGCGGAGGGAATGAGGCAGGCAGATGTTTCGCGGTAATCATCCAGCCAAGGTTGAAGAGAGCGGCCGGCTCAAGCTGCCGGTGCCCTTCAAGCAGTTGCTGGATGCCGCGAACGTAACCGACCTTTTTGTGACCAGCGAAGATGGCGAGCGGGCCCAGATATGGCCGCTCCCCGAATGGGAAAAGATTGAGGCGCAATTAGCAAAGCACAGCGCCATGAACGACGCAGTTTCGAAGTATCTGGACATCGTCAGCTATTACGGCCAGCAGGTGAAGATTGACGGCCAGGGACGATTCATGCTGCCGCAGTTGCTGCGGGGCGCGGCAAGACTGGAAGGCGATCTTGCCGTGATGGGCAAGATCAATCACCTCGAAGTGATCAACCGGCCGAACTTTGAGCAGAAGCTTCCGGCCAGGGCGCTTTCGGCAGATGAACGCAAGCTGGTAGGCGGGATTCTGGCCGGAGAGAGCGGTTCGTAAGCCCCTCAGGGGGGCGCACATGACGCAGCCAATAGCACGGCATGTGCCGGTTCTTTTTCAAGAGAGTTTGGAATTCCTCCGCGTGAGGCCCGATGGAACGTACGTAGATTGCACGCTGGGCCTTGCCGGACACGCCGAAGGTATTTTGCGGCGGCTGGGGCCCCAGGGACGGCTGATCGGTTTCGATCGCGACCCGGAGACGCTGGAGCTGGCAACAGCCCGCCTTGCAAAGGCCGCGGCGGAGATGGGCGACCAGGCGCCGCAACTCACTTTAGTCGGTGAGGCGTTCAGCAGCATCGCCGAACATGTCGCCCCGGCATCGGTTGACGGCTTGCTGGCCGACTTCGGCGTAAGCAGCCTGCACTTCGACGAAGCGCGCAGAGGATTCAGTTTTCAGGCAGACGGCCCTTTAGACATGCGTTTGGATACGCGTTCGGGGCCGACCGCCGGACAAGTGGTGAATGAGATGGATGAGCGCGAGCTCGCCAATCTTATTTACGAATACGGTGAGGAAAGGAGGTCGCGGACAGTCGCCAGAGCCATTGTGCGGGGACGGCCGGTTACATCCACAGGTCAGTTAGCCAGGATTGTAGCCTCAGCCGTCCCGCCAATGAAACACATCCACCCGGCCACGCGGACCTTTCAGGCACTGCGTATCTTTGTTAACCAGGAATTAGACGAAATAAGGGCTTTGTTCGAGGCCGCACCCAGGTTACTTAAGCCCTCCGCACGGCTTGTCGTCATCAGTTTTCATTCTCTTGAAGATCGCATCGCGAAAGACAGCATCCGGGAAGGCGCGCAGAAGGGCATCTGGGAGGTTTTAACCAGAAAGCCTGTCACTGCCGGCGAAGAAGAAACAGATCGCAACCCGCGCGCACGCAGCGCCAAGCTAAGAGCAGCGGAAAGAATT
>JAKCDN010000088.1 GCA_021841795.1 Acidobacteriota bacterium
CGCTGCCCAGCTCGCTGCTGAAAGGCAGGGGCGCAGCGGAGAAGACCAGGGCCAGCACCATGAGGGCCAGCTTGACGATGCCGAGGACGAGATTGATCTCAACAAGCTTGCTTGTGAGGGGAGCTCCGAGCCGGAAAGCGGCGCGCAGGGAGTCGAGGCTGGAGCGATTCTCAAGCGCGGCCAGCATGGGGGCGATGGAGAGCGGCCAACTGGCAAGGGCGAAGGCGGTAAAGAAACCGAGGGCAAGAAAGATGGCCCACATGAAGTAGCCAATCAGGTTGGGCTCGCCCTGGACGTCGATGTGGGTTGCGGCGACCCAGGCCATGGAGCGCAGCCAGGCCCAGATGGTGAGCAGAAAGAGCGCCAGCCACCCGGCCTGAAAGAGGATTGCCGCGAAGGGGCGAAAGCGCATTCTGGAATCGATGCGGCGCAGGACGAGGGCGCGGCCGAGGCCCGAGATCACGATCCAGGCCAGCGCGGCCTGGGGCAGCAGCCAGCGCAGGACAGCCTGGCAGTGAGGCGCGTAAAACGAGAGGCCCGTGGAGATTTGCGCGGCGGCCACCCAGGGATTCTGGGCGTCGAGGCTGCCCAGCCCCGAGGAGTCGAGCGGATACGCCGCCAGCATCTGCTGCAACTGCCTCCAGCAGACGAGGAGGAACGGGATGCCGAACAGCCAGCGCCAGCCGATCTCGATCGCAACGAGCAGCGGGTTGCACAGCACCGCGCCGATGTGCCCGACGAGGAGCTGCGTGCCGCGTACCGGTTTGGCCTGAACGGGCTCGGCCATGATGCCGGACCTCACTTTACCACCAGATTAACGGCCCTGCCGGGAACCACAATGATCTTGGCCACGGTTTTGCCCGCGGTGCGCGCGCGGACTTTTTCGTCGGCGAGCGCGGCCGCCTCCATGGTTTTGTTCTCAGAGCCGGCGGCCACCGTGACCAGAGTGACCAGCTTGCCGTTGATCTGCACCGGAATCTCGATTTCATCCTCCCTGGCCAGCGCGGGGTCGCACTGGGGCCACGGAGCGCGCAGGACGGAGCCGTGACCGCCGAGCTGCTCCCACAGCTCCGCGGCCAGGAACGGGGCAAAGGGGGCGAGGAGCAGAACCAGCGTGGTGAGCAGCTCGCGCACCACGGGAGCGGAGACTTCACCGGAGGCCAGCTGCGGGTCGGCGTTCTGGATTTCGTTGACCAGCTCCATGATGGCGGCCACGCAGGTGTTGAAGTGCCAGCGGCCTTCGAAGTCGTGGGTAATTTTGGCGATGGTCTGGTGGAGCTTGCGCAGCAGCTTCAGCTCGGCAGGATTGCCGGCCGCCACGGAGCCGCCGCGGCCCTCGATGGCGCGCGCCTCGAACGCATGGGCGAGGCGCCAGACGCGGCCGAGGAAGCGGCTGACGCCGGCGACGCCGTCTTCCTGCCAGTCGAGGTCGCGATCGGGCGGCGCGGCAAAGAGCGCATACATGCGGGTGGCGTCGGCGCCGTAGCGGGCCACCATGTCGTCGGGCGAGACCACGTTGCCCTTGGACTTGGACATCTTGGCCCCGTCCTTGATGACCATGCCCTGGGTGAAGAGGCGGCGCGCGGGCTCGTCATTCTTCACCAGGCCGAGATCGCGCATCATGCGGGTCCAAAAGCGCGAATAAATAAGGTGGAGGATGGCGTGCTCGACGCCGCCGATGTACTGGTCGATGGGGAACCAGTACTGCGCGGTTGCGGGATCGAAGGGCAGACTGGAGTTGCGCGCGTCGGTGTAGCGGTAGAAGTACCAGCTCGAATCGACGAAGGTGTCCATGGTGTCGGTCTCGCGCCGCGCCGGGGCTCCGCACCTGGGGCAGGTGGTGTGAACGAACTCGGGCACGCGGCTCAGCGGCGAGCCGCCCTGCTGCGTGATCTGGATGGTGTCAGGAAGGAGGACGGGCAACTGGTCGTCGGGCACGGGCACCAGGCCATCCTTTTCGCAGTGAATCATGGGGATGGGCGTGCCCCAATAGCGCTGCCGGCTGACGCCCCAATCTTTGAGACGGAAGATCACCCTGGCCTCGCCGAAACCCTGCCGGGCGGCCGACTCCTGGAGCAGCTTCTGGGCCTGGGCGCATGTCAGTCCGTTGTACTCACCGGAGTTGATCAGCACGCCGTCTTCCGAACAGAACGGAAGCAGCTTGGCTCCATCCTCTTCCTGGACGGGCTTGATTACCTGGCGAATCTCGATGCCGTACTTTGTAGCAAACTCGAAGTCGCGCTCGTCGTGCGCGGGAACGCTCATGATGGCGCCGGTGCCGTAGTCCATGAGGATGTAGTTGGCGACCCAGATGGGAACGCGCTCGCCGTTGTAGGGATTGAGGGCGAAGCGGCCGGTGGGCACGCCGTGCTTCTCGATGACGCCGAGGTCGCCGGCTTCCCTGGCCTTGCGCTGCTCCTCGATGAGCTCGCCGACGCTGGCTTTGAGGCGGGGATCGGCGGCGGCAAAGGCGGCGACCAGGGGATGCTCGGGGGCAAGCTGCACGCTGGTGGCGCCGAAGATGGTGTCGACGCGGGTGGTGAAGACGCGAATCTTCTCGATTCCGCCCTCGACGCCGAAGTCGACCTCAGTGCCCTGGCTGCGCCCGATCCAGTTGCGCTGCATGGTGCGGACTTTTTCCGGCCAGCCGTCGAGATTCTCGAGGCCGTCGAGGAGTTCCTGGGCGTAAGCGGTGATGCGCAGGAACCATTGTTCGAGGTCGCGCTGCTCGACCAGGGTGTCCTCATGACGCCAGCAGCATCCGTTAACCACCTGTTCGTTGGCGAGGACAGTGGCGCACTCCGGACACCAGTTGACCTTGCTCTTTTTGCGGTAGACGAGGCCTTTCTCAACCATGCGCAGGAAGAACCACTGATTCCAGCGGTAGTAGTCGGGCAGGCAGGTGGCGACTTCAGTGGCCCAGTCGTAGCCGAGGCCAAGGCGCTGCATCTGGCGCTTCATGGCGGCGATGTTGGCGAGGGTCCACTGGCGCGGAGGCGTGTTGTTCTTGAGGGCGGCGTTTTCCGCGGGCAGGCCGAAGGCGTCCCAGCCCATGGGGTGCAGGACGTTGTAGCCGCGCATCCACATATGGCGCGCCAGGGCGTCGCCGATGGAGTAGTTGCGCACGTGGCCCATGTGGAGCTGTCCGCTGGGATAGGGCAACATCTCCAGCACGTAATACTTGGGCTTGCTGCTGGTGGCGGGCTCGGCGGCGTAGAGACCAGGGTCCGCGGCCCAGCGCTGCTGCCATTTCTCTTCGATTGTTGCGGGATCGTAACGCAGTTCCTTATCTTCCGTCATACCCTTCAAGTGTAAACGGGACAGCGCTGCCCAGGGCTCAATGCGCGCAGGAACGAGGGCAGAGCGCGCGAGGTGCGGTCCCTGGCCGGTTGTTATACTCAAGCCATGAAAACCAGCCGCGCATTTCCCCTGCTGCCCGGCATGCTTCTTCTTGCCCTTCAGGCATTGCCCGCCGCGGCCCAGAACAAGGCCACGCTGAACTTTGTGAGTACGGCGGTGAATGTGGCGGCATACCTGATGCCCGGCTCGATCAACGGATATACGGCCATCTATATCGACCCGGTAACGTGGACGGCCGCGATGACGGACAGCAACCTGGGGCCATTTCTCGCAACCCAGGTGGGGATGTCGTCGCGCAGCGCGGCGTGTGTTTTCTCGGCGAACAATAGCCGCGCGGTGTGCGTCTACTTCGACGACGAGCAGCCGTACGGCGTGATTGCGCTCAAGTCCGATGCCGGGCATCCATTCACGGCCGCCGCCGCGGCCAGCGCGTACCAGCCGACGACCCCGCAGATGCTGCAGCGGGCGCAGACGAAGGCGATCTATTCATCGCGCGCAATCACCCTGGAGGACGGACAGCAACTGTCAGCCTACTCGATCCAGATGGATGCAAAAGCCAGGCGCTGAAGGACGAACCAGGTAACCGAGCGCGGGTGACGCCCGCTGCGGTGGCGCGGCTTCAGGCCTTCACCAGCTTCCTGAGCGCCAGCACATTGCGTTCCTCGTCGCCGGGCGCGTCGACGGGAGTTTCGGCGATGAAGGCGGAGTGGGCGAAGCGCGGGTCGTTGAGCAGGCTGCGGAATGGTTCAAGGCCCATGGTTCCCTCGCCGATGTGCTGGTGGCGGTCAAGCTTTGATCCGCGGGCGGCCTTGGCGTCGTTGCAGTGCCAGACGCGGACGGCGTCAAAGGTGACGGTGGAGGCGATCTGCCGCATGGTGTCCTGGTAGCCCTGGTCTGAGACGAGATCGTATCCGGCGACATGGGTGTGGCAGGTATCGAGGCAGACGGCGACGGGCGCGTGGGCGCGAAGGCGCGCGAGCAGTTCAGCCACCTGCTCGAAGCTGCCGCCGAGCGAGAACTCCGCGCCGGCGGTGTTCTCGATGAGGATGTGAAAACCGGTTCCCTGCCACGGAAGGCCGTCGATGGCGCGGGCGATGGACTCGGCGGCGAGGCTGAGGCCCTGGTCGCGGGTGAGGCCTTTCCAGGAGCCGGGGTGGAGGACGAGGTATTCGGCGCCGAGGGCGAGCGCCCGCTCGATCTCGCCGCGAAAGGCGGCGATGCTTTTCTGGCGCACCTCATCGGACTGGCTGCAGACGTTGACCAGATAACTGGTGTGAATGACAAGCGGCCCAACGTCGAATTTTGCGCGCAGCGCGCGCATGCGTTCCGCCTGCGCGGGGTCGACTTTGGGCGCGCGCCACATGCGCGGGCTGGATGAAAAGATCTGAAAGGTGTTGGCGTCGATCTCGCGGGCGCGCTCGACGGCGTTGGAGGCTCCGCCCGCAGTGCCGAGGTGGACGCCGATTCGCTTGGTCATGGGGACAGTGTACAGGGCCTTGCGAACTGCGCATGGGAACTTGATGCCGCCTCAACGTACAGTCGTTTTCCCCGAGCGCGCGGCGCTGCATCGATGCGGTCAATCCTGGGGGTGCGGCGGCATGAGCGCCGGGCGCACCTGCGGTTTCGTTGCATCTGGCCGCACGTGAACCGGAACCCTGCCGGTCTCAGCGCTGGTGCGCGTTTGGTTCCATGCCCGCAAAAAACTTGACGTGATGTTTCGCGCCAATCTTTCACATCTGTACCGAGAGTCACATCCACAACAGGAAAGATTGCGACCCGATAAGGAGCATCACATATGGTTACGGAGAAATTTCGAGAGAAGAGCGCCCTTGGCGCGAGTGTGGTGGCGGTTGTTTCTCTGTTGTTCACGCTCGGTCTTTCCATCACGGCGTGCAACGGTGGCGGCTCGGGCGGAAGTGGAGGCAGTGGGACCACAGGCGGCGGAACCGGAGGCAACGGCGGCACAGGCAATGGGGGAAACGGCGGGACCTCTGGCGGCATCCAGTATGTCAATATTTCCGGCGGAACGACTGGCTTTCAAAACCCCATGGACGTCGCCGTGGACGGGGCAGGCAACGTATGGGTGACGAATAATCAAGGGTCAAGCAATCCGAGTTCGCCGCAATACAACCAGAGCAGCCTTACAGAGCTGACCAAGGCCAGCGGATTTTCGGCTGCCGGCGCGCTCAACGTAACCGGAACCTCCGGGGAGCTAATCAACTCCCGCATGGTGGCCGTCGATCCCTCAGGAAATCTTTGGGTGACGAGCCGTACAAGCGGCGATGTCGTCGAATTTACGAAGTCGTCGGGGTACTCCGCTAATGCAGCCATTGCGATCTCAGGATTCGATTCCCCAGTCGGCATAGCCGCGGATTCGGCAGGAAATATATGGGTTGTGGACTGGGGTTTTCGTACCCTCTCCGAACTGCCCTACAGCGCCATTTCGGCTGCCGGGGCTACCGCGGCTTCCATTGCTGCCCACTCGACCTCCATCGGCCTTGGCAACTCCTCCTGGCCGACCATGGTTACCGTCGATCCTTCCGGAAATGTTTGGGTTGCCTGTCTGGGATCGATCTTCATACAGAATGGGAGCGTTCCGGGGAGCATCGTAGAACTGCCTGCGGCCTCCAACTATTCGCCCAGCAGTTTAGTCAATATCACGGGCTGGGATGGACAGAACGTGGTGCCGTTCGACATTGCCGCGGACGCATCCGGGAATATCTGGATTACAGGAGCCACATTGACAACCTCCGGCGACGTAGACACTCCGGTGGTTTCAGAACTAACGAAGGCAAGCAATTTTTCCCCGTCGAGCGCACTGAACATCACTGGGTGGAATTGGTCGACCACATCCGGATCCACGACACAGCTTACTGCTCCTCTCGGAATTGCCCTGGACGGCGGCGGAAACGTCTGGCTCACCGTTGGCCAGCTTTCTGAGAATTCGGCCACCAAACAAGTAACAGGCGGCGGCTACGTTACGGAATTAACAAAGGCTGGCGGCTATTCCTTTGCCAGCGCGGTCAATTATTCCAACAGTTCCGCAGGGTTTGACATTCCGGCGGGCATTGCGATCGATGGCGCCGGGAATGTCTGGGTTACCAACTCCGGTATTTGGGTGTCCATCACCACGACTGCCCCCGTGGACCAGTCGGCGAGCGTTACAGAATTAGTTCAAGCGGCGGTGCCTGTAACAACACCGCTGCTGTAGCTGGGGAGTTCTCCACACAAATGCACCAGGCGCCTCGCACTGGCACCAGGCGGCAGCGCTCCCCCCGAGCGCGCGGCGCGTCTCGACGGCATTGGCGCGGGTTTCCCGGGATTGCATCCGAGGCTATTTTCGATTCGTTCCTCCGGGACGAGGACAGCGGCTCCCGGCGATACCGGACGGAGGCGGGCGCGCCCTGATTTTTTCGCTTCATCTTCGCCTCTTTCGTATAATCGCCGCATGGACTTTCAACTGGTTACGGCGTACCGGCCCAGGGGCGATCAGCCGCGGGCGATCGAGCAGCTTGTATCGGGACTGGCGGCTGGGGAGCAGCACCAGGTACTGCTGGGGGTGACGGGCTCGGGCAAGACGTTCACCATGGCGAAGGTGATCGAGGAGTCGAACCGGCCGGCGCTGATTCTGGCGCACAACAAGACGCTGGCGGCGCAGCTATATCACGAGTTCAAACAGTTTTTCCCGTCGAATGCGGTCGAGTACTTTGTGAGCTACTACGACTACTACCAGCCGGAGGCGTACATTCCGGCGGGAGATCTGTACATCGAGAAGGAAGCGACGGTGAACGAGGAGCTGGACAAGCTGCGGCTGTCGGCGACGCGGTCGCTGTTCGAGCGGCGGGACGCGATCATCGTGAGCTCGGTGAGCTGCATCTACGGCCTGGGCTCGCCGGAGGCGTATTACGGGATGCTGCTGCTGCTCGAAAAAGGCCAGCAGATCAGCCGCAAGGACATCACGCGGCGGCTGGTGGAGATTCTCTACGAGCGCAACGACACGGACTTCCGGCGGGGAACGTTCCGGGTGCGGGGAGACGTGATCGAGGTTTATCCCACCTACGACGAGTCGGCGTACCGGATTGAGATGTTCGGGGACGAGATTGAGACGCTGGCGCAGATCGACCCGCTGTTCGGGACGGTGAAACAGAAGTACGCGCGGCTACCGATCTATCCCAAGAGCCATTACGTGGTGCAGCCGGAGCGGAAGAGCGAAGCGATCGAGTCCATCACCAGCGAGTTGAACGAGTGGGTGGCGCATCTGGAGGCGGAGGGCCGGATGGTGGAGGCGCAGCGGGTTCACCAGCGGACGCGCTTCGATCTGGAGATGATCAAGTCGATGGGATACTGCCACGGGATCGAGAATTACTCGCGCCACTTCAGCGGCCGGCTGCCGGGCGAGGCTCCACCGACGCTGCTGGATTATTTTCCGCGGGATTTTCTGCTGTTTGTGGACGAGAGCCATGCCACCATGCCGCAGGTGCACGGGATGTGGCACGGGGACCGCAGCCGGAAACAGACGCTGGTGGATTACGGGTTCCGGCTGCCCTCGGCGATGGACAACCGGCCGCTGAAGTTCGACGAGTTCGAGAGCCGGGTGCACCAGGTGATCTACGTTTCAGCGACGCCGGGGCCGTATGAGCTGACGCGGGCTAGCGGGGTGGTGGTGGAGCAGGTGATCCGGCCGACGGGTCTGGTCGATCCGGAGGTGGAGATACGTCCGGTGAAGGGGCAGATTGACGATCTTCTGGCGGAGATCCGGGACCGGTCGAAGCGCAACGAGAGGGTTCTGGTGACGACGCTGACCAAGCGCATGGCGGAGGATCTGGCGGGCTACTACACGGAGGTGGGGGTGCGCTGCCGGTACATGCACTCGGAGATCGAGACGCTGGAGCGCGTGAAGCTGCTGGCGGGGCTGCGCAAGGGAGAGTACGACGTGCTGATCGGGATCAACCTGCTGCGCGAGGGCCTGGACCTGCCGGAGGTGTCGCTGGTGGCGATTCTGGACGCGGACAAGGAGGGTTTTCTGCGCTCGGCGGGCTCGCTGATCCAGACGATGGGCCGAGCCGCGCGGCATGTGTCGGGGCGAGCGATACTGTATGCCGACAAGATGACGGACTCGATGCGGCGGGCGATGGGGGAGACGGATCGCCGCCGGGCCATCCAGCGGGCGTACAACGAGGAGAACGGCATTGTGCCGCGGTCGGTGATCAGCTCCGCGGATATGGGGCTGGCGGCGATTCTGAAGACGGAATACGGGGAGATCGACGAGCAGGAGACGGCCGGAGTGCCCGAGTTCAAGACCCGGGAAGAGCTGGACGGGTACATTGCCAGGCTGGAGACGGAGATGCGCGAGGCGGCGAAGAAGTTCGAGTTCGAGAAGGCGGCCAAGCTGCGGGACGCGATCAAGGAGCTGCGGGAGAAGGAGTATCTGATCGGATCGTAGCTGAACGGAGCCGGAAGAGGCGGCGGCGACAACGGCGGGGCCATGGAATCAGCAAGAGACGCAGGCGCTTCCCTTCCCGCGGCCTTCGGGTACGATAATCCCTGAGCCACCGGGCTCCGGAGCGCGAGCATGGGGAGCAGCCGTCTGGAGGCATTCAGCGACGGGGTGATCGCCGTGATTATCACGATCATGGTGCTGGAGCTGCACGCGCCGCACGAGCCCACGTTTGCGGCGGCGCTGCCGGCCCTGCCGGGCCTGCTGGTGTATGCGCTGAGCTTTCTGATGGTGGCTATCATGTGGATCAACCACCATCACCTGCTGCACCACGCGCGCGAGGCAAGCGCGGGGCTGATCTGGTCGAATATGTTTCTGCTCTTCTGGATGTCCCTGGTTCCGTTCGATACGGCATGGCTGGGCGAGCATCCGCGGGCGGCGGCGCCGATCGCGATCTATGGAGCGGACCTGGCTTTGTGCTCGATCGGATTTCTGCTGGTGCAGTCGGCGCTGGCCTGCCAGAACCGGGAGGACGCGGAGAGCATCTGCTTCTTCGGCCGGATCCGGATCAAAGCAGCGGTCGGGATGACGCTGTACGCCGCGGCGGCCCTGCTGCCGGAGTGGTCGCCGTACCCGTCGCTGACAATTTTTGTGCTGATACCGCTGGCCTACTTCTGGCCTGATCCGAAGCCGGCGGCGGTGGTGGAGACGTAACGGAAGCTGCGGAGCCATCGGACGCCATGGCGCATGCCGCGCTCGCCGGAGTTGATTTCAAGGCGCTTAGACCGGATCAAAGGGATCGCCGCAACAGGCGAGGACGCGCAGCCCGGCCGCGCACGTCAGGCGGCGGGACGCAGAGGCCGGGCCTCAGACAACCGGAGGCTGCAAACTGCCATCTCACTCAACAGTTTGTAAATAGAAGCGGCGCGCAGGTCGGGCATTTTCGCGCGA
>JAKCDN010000089.1 GCA_021841795.1 Acidobacteriota bacterium
GTTGCCTTTGCCTATTCCGCCTATGCCACCCTCCGGCCTGCCCCGGAACGCAACGTGTACTTCGACGCGGTGCTGCTGATTCTCGGCTTTCTTCTGCTCGGCAAGGCGCTCGAGGCGCGCGCCAAGCGCCGCGCCCTGTCCGCGCTGGACTCCCTCTCGCGGCTGCGTCCCGCCATCGCGCGGCGTCTCGTGGACGGCGTGCAGACCGTGGTCCCGCTGGCTGAGGTTCGCCCCGGCGACAGCATCGTCGTCCTGCCCGGCGAGCGCTTTCCCGTCGACGCCACCATCACTGAGGGCCGCACCACCGTCGATGAGTCCATGCTTACCGGCGAAGCCACTCCCCTCGAACGCGAAGCGGGCGCGCGCGTCCTCGCCGGCTCGCTCAATTACGACGGTGCGGTGGTCTGCAGCGCCCAGTCCCTCGGTGAAGATACGGTGCTGGCGCAGATCGCGCGCATGGTCGATCAGGCGCAGGGCTCCCGCGCGCCGATGGAGCGCCTCGCCGATCGCGCCGGCGCGATCTTTGTCCCGGTCGTGCTCGCCCTGGCTGCGGTCACATTCGTCGCCTGGCTCGCCGCCGCGCATTCGTTCCAGCTCGCCCTGGCCAACACCGTGGCTGTGCTGGTCATCGCCTGCCCCTGCGCCATGGGCCTTGCCGTGCCCGCCGCGCTTACCGTAGCCGTGGGCCGCGGCGCGCAACTCGGCGTCCTCTTCAAGGGCGGTGAGGCCCTGGAACGGCTCGCGCATCTCAACGCCATCGTTCTCGACAAGACCGGAACCCTCACCGTGGGCAAGCCGGTGCTTGAATCCATGCAGATCTTCGCTGCCTCCGGCGCAGAGTCCTCCGAGGCCCGCAAGCGCGATCTCCTGCGCCTGGCCGCCGCGGCGGAGGAACGCTCCAACCACCCCCTTGCCCATGCCGTGGTCGATTTCGCGCGAGCGTATCGGCCGGAAGCCGCCGGCGCGCCGGCGCGTCAGTCGGTCGCGGCCGACCCCGGCGCGCAAGGCATCCATCTGCTCCGCTCGCCGCGCGGCGCCGACGTTCCCCGGGGATTGACCTGGCCGCCCGCCCAGGAAGTGCAGGTCTACCCTGGCCGCGGCCTTTCGGCTCGCGTCGACGGCCGCGAGTGCCTCCTCGGCAACCAGGCTCTCTTCAGCGAGTTCTTCATCAGCCTGCCCCAGGACGTAACTCCGCCCGCGCCCGGCGTTACGCGTCTCTGGATGGCCGTCGACGGCGCGCTCGCCGCCTGTTTTGACGCGCGCGATGCGCTCCGCCCCGATGCTGCCGCCGCCGTCGCCGCCTTGCGCCGTGCCGGGCTCAGCGTGCGCATGTTGACCGGTGACTCCGCCGCCGCCGCCGCGCCCATTGCCCGGCAGGTCGGCATCGACGAGGTCGAGGCCGCTCTCGACCCCGCGGGCAAACTCCAGCGGATCCGCGCCCTCCAGCAGAGCGGCCAGCGCGTGGCCATGGTCGGCGACGGCATCAATGACGCTGCCGCCCTCGCCACCGCCGATGCAGGCTTCGCCATGGGCTCGGGCGCCGATCTCGCGCAGGAAGCCGGCGATGTGCTCCTCCTGCGCGCGCAGCCCCTGGCCATTCCCGCCGCCCTCGCGCTCGCCCGCCAGACCGTCCGTGTCATGCGCCAGAACCTCGGCTGGGCCGTGGGCTACAACCTCATCGGCATTCCCCTCGCCGCCGGAGCCCTCTACCCGACCTTCCACATCCTGCTTACTCCCTGGCTGGCCGCTGCCGCCATGGCGCTCAGCTCGGTATGCGTCCTTGGCAACAGCCTGCGCCTCCGGGGCTGGAGCTTTGGCGGATAACTCCGGCCGCGGTGCGCATTCCAGCGCCTCCGGAAAAACGCGCTTCATGGCCCGCATCCGCGGCCAACTCCCGGCGAACTCGCGCTGGCGCAGCCAAAGCCGCGCGCCACAACACCCCCTGCCGCCGGCGCCACGCTGCTGGATTGCCTGCCCCCTGCCGCAATTCCTGAGTCGCCGTATTCGGAAGCCACGGCGCTCCAGTCGACGCGACCCAGGCAGCGGGCGACATAGTTTGCAATCGAGAACGCCTGCAGGAGCCAGGTATTGCCGTAAACTAATCGCAGGGTCAGTCCGTGCGTATCCTCACCCGCTACATCCTCGGCGAAATTCTCTCCCTCACGCTCATCGGTTGCGCGCTCTTCACCTTCATTCTCTTCATGCCCCTGCTGCCGCACATCCTCGATGTGGTGGTGCGCAACAGCTCGTCCGTCACGGATATGCTGCAGGCGGCTCTCTTCACCCTGCCCAATCTCTTCAAATTCACCATTCCCATGTCCGTGCTCTGGGGCATCCTCCTCGGAATGAGCCGGCTCGCCGCCGACAGCGAGATCATCGCCATGCGCGCCTCCGGCCTCGGCGTCTGGTACTTCGTCCGCGTCGCCTCCATCGTTGCCATCGCCGGCACCCTGCTCGGGCTCGGTAACTCCCTCTTTCTTGCCCCACGCGCCAACCAGGCCATCATTGAGCTGCAGCAGTCGCTTGAAACCTCGCAGGCATCCTACGAGATTCAGCCCCGCATCTTCTACGAGGACTTCAAGAACTTCGTCCTCTATGTGCAGGACGTGCGCACCGGCGCCGGCGCGGCCAACTGGCGCCGGGTCTTCATGGCCGACGTCAGCGATCCCGCCAATCCCGTCATCACCACCGCCGCTTCGGCCACCGTCGTCAACGATAACCAGCAGGAGCTCATCATGCGCCTGCGCGACGGCCTCCAGGACCAGACCGTCGCCGATGAGCCGGGGCAGTCGAATATCACCACCTTCACCACCACCGACATGCCCCTCGCGCTCAGCCCGCAGAGCGACGTCCACCTCGGACGCGTCAATACCGTGCTCTATGCCCTGCCCATGAGCGTGCTCCTCCAGCGCATTCACGACCTCAGCGGTAAACCCGACGCCAAACGCTACCTGATCGAGATGCACGACCGCTTCGCGCTGCCCGCCGCCTGCCTCGTGCTCATGCTCCTCGGCGTGCCCCTCGGCGTCGATTCCCGCCGCGGCGGCAAGAGCGCCGGGGTTGTCTTTACCATCCTCCTCGTCTTCGTCTATTACTTCCTCTCCATGCTCGGCACCGCGCTGGGACAGCAGAGCCGCTTCCCCGCATTCCTCGCCGTCTGGTCCGCCAATCTTCTCTTCGCCTCGGCCGGCATCTTCCTCCTGTGGCAGATGGCCACCGGCGGACGCATCCTCAGCGCCCTCTCAACCTGGACCCTGCGCCTGTCCGCGCTCAAGGTTCCTGCCCCGGCCAACGGCTTCCAGATCGCCGGCATCCTCGACAAGCTCCAGCCCCGCGCTCAGCGCACCAACCGCTCCAGGGCCCGCAGCGTCTTCCCCCGCATTCTGGACGAGTACCTCCTGCGCGAGTTCCTCGCCATCTTTCTCGTCGTCATGGCGGGCTTCGTCCTGCTCATCCTCGTCTTCACCTTCTTCGACCTCGTGGGCGACATCCTGCGCAATCACATCCCCCTCTCCATCGTGGGCGAATACCTGCTCAACCTCACCCCGAGCATGCTCTACCAGATCACCCCTCTGGCCGTCCTCATCGCCGCGCTCGTCACCTTCGGCCTCATGAACCGGAATAGCGAGATCATCGCCATCAAGGCCACAGGCATCAGCCTCTACCGCCTCATCGTCCCCATCGTCTGCCTGGCCGCCGTCCTTGCCGTCTCGCTCTTCCTCTTTGACCAGTACTATGTGCCGCAGGCCAACCGCCGTCAGCAGTCCCTGCGCAATGTAATCAAAGGCCGCCCGCCGCAAACCTATCTGCACCCCGAACAGAAGTGGATGATGGGGCAAAAACCCCTGCCCGGCGAGCCCGGATACATCTACTACTACGAGTTCTTCGATCCCGACCGCAACGAGTTCGCCAATCTCTCCGTCTTCGAGTTCGACCCCGCAACCTTCCAGCTCACCCGCCGCATCTTTGCCCGGCGCGTTGTCTGGAACGCCGACTCCGGCGGATGGGTCTTTAAGAACGGATGGGTGCGCGATGTGCGCGGCGCCAATGTCACCGACTACCGCACCTTTCTCATAACCTCCTTCCCGGGAATCCAGGCCGCGCCCGACTACTTCAAAAAAGAAGATGTGCCCTCCGATGAGATGAGCTTCTCCCAGCTCGACCGCTACATACGTGACCTGCGGCAAAGCGGCTTCGATACCAAGCGCCTCAGCGTGGCGCTCTGGCAAAAGCTCGCTTATCCCCTCATCGCCGTCGTCATGGCGGTGCTGGCCATCCCCTTCGCCCTTTCCATGGGCCGCCGCAGCTCCCTCACCGGCATCGCCGTGGCCATCGGCGTCGCCATCGCCTATCGCGTCCTCGACAGCCTCTTTGGCGCCATGGGCAATGTCAACTACCTGCCCGCCGCCATGGCCGCATGGTCCGCCGATGTGCTCTTCGCCCTCGTGGGCGGCTACCTCCTGCTCAAGACCCCAACCTGAGACCGCGCACCGGCAGCACCCGGCGCCTGCCCCCGCCGCCCGCCGGCGCCGCTTTTCCCGAATCGTACAATAGAACCATGGTCGGTGAGCTTCGTCCCCTCTACCCCTACATGCGCCGCTACCGCTGGGGATACCTGCGGGGCACCCTGGCCTGCGTCTCCACCAATACCGTCGCCGTCCTCTTCCCCACCGTCCTCGGCATGGCCGTCGACGCCATTAAGAACGGCACCACCCGCCGCCACATCCTGCTCCTGGCCCTCCTCCTCATCGGCATCAATCTGGTCAAGGGCGTCTTCATGTACGCCCAGCGCTGGATCCTCATCGGCATCTCGCGCGACATCGAATTTGACCTGCGCAACGACCTCTTCAAAAAACTCGAAACCCAGGACACAGGCTTCTACCAGCGCTACCGCACCGGCGACATCATGGCGCGCATGACCAACGACCTCAATGCCGTGCGCATGTTGCTCGGCCCCGGGCTCATGTACAGCGTCAATACCATCTTCCTCAGCCTCTTCGCCCTCGTCTTCATGCTGCACATCAGCCCCTGGCTCACCCTCGTGGCGCTGGCGCCCACCCCGCTCGCCAGCATCTTCGTGCAGTATGTCGGCCGCAAAATTCACGAGCGCTTCGAACGCATCCAGGCCAGCTTCTCCGACATCTCCGCCCAGGCTCAGGAAAACTACTCCGGCGTCCGCCTCATCCGCGCCTTCGCCCGCGAGGAGTCGCAGACCGCTCAGTTCGAGCAGCTCAACCGCCAGTACATCGACCGCGCCCTGCGCCTGGTTCAGCTCATGGGCATGCTATGGCCGACCCTTGAATTTATCCTCGGCGTCTCCATGGTCATCACCCTGCTCGCCGGCGGACATCTGGTGCTCGCGCACCGCATCACGGTCGGCAGCTTCGTGGCCTTCAACACCTACATGATCCTCCTCATCTGGCCCATCATCGCCGTGGGCTGGGTCATCAATATCTTTCAGCGCGGCACCGCTTCGGTAAAACGCATCGACGAGCTCCTCCGCACCGAGCCCCTCATCTCCAACCACTCCGCCGCCCCGGCCCTGGCGCAGGACCCTGAAAACACGCTGCGCGGCGACATCGAATTTCGCCATCTCACCTTCAGCTACGCGGACGGCCCCGATGCCGCGCCGGTCCTGCGCGATGTCTCGCTGCATATTCCCGCCGGCTCCAGCCTCGCCATCGTCGGCCCGACCGGCTGCGGCAAATCCACGCTCGTCAATCTCATCCCCCGCCTCTATGAGGCTCCCGAGGACGCGCTGCTCATCGACGGCCGTCCGGTGCGCGCCTACCCGCTGGAAGTCCTCCGCCGCAACATCGGCATGGTGCCGCAGGAAACCTTCCTGTTCAGCGAAACCATTCGCGAAAATCTGGCCTTCGGCGCGCCCGGCTCCGACGCCGAAGAGCTGCTCCAGGCCGCCGAGGCCGCGCACATTCGCCGGGAGTTCGAAGAGTTTCCCCAGGGCTTTGAAACCATGGTGGGCGAGCGCGGCGTCACCCTCTCCGGCGGGCAAAAGCAGCGCTCGGCCATCGCCCGCGCCCTCCTGCGCCGGCCCGCGATCCTGATCCTCGACGACGCGCTGGCCAGCGTTGACACCTATACCGAAGAACGCATCCTCGGCGGCCTGCGCGGCTACACCCGCAACGCGACAACCATCCTGATCTCCCATCGCGTCTCCACCGTGCGCAACGCCGACCGTATCGCCGTCCTCGACAAAGGCAAAATCGTGGAACTGGGGCGTCACGAGGAACTGCTCGCCCTCGAGGGCTACTACGCCGGCCTCTACCGGAAGCAGCAGCTCGAAGAAGAGCTGACCGTGGCCGGCTAGAGCCGCTTCCCGCCGCCGCTACACCGTCCAGGTCGATCGCCCTCCGGCGCGCATCGGTCCGGCGTCGGCGCCGGGCAGGGGCAGCGCCTGCGGCGGCGTGGCATGCGCGTTCGGATCCCGCGCCACCTCGCGCCAGGCGTCGCGCACCGTGCGCACGCAGTCGATCGCATGCTGAAACTGCGCCGCCGAGGCCGCCTGCGAGGCCTTGAGTATCTGCGCAAAAATGGCCGCGTAAAACTCGCTCAGCGCCTGTGCCGGCCGCCCGCCCACGTCCATGCGCAACCGCGCCTGCAGGTGAATGATGATGTCCAGCGCGCGCTTCACCGCCATGCGGCGCGCGTCGATATCCCCGTGCTCCACCGCCGCAAGCGCCGAGTAGAGAAAGCGGATGATCCCGTCGTAAAGCGCCACCACAAGATCCACTGCGGCGGCGCCGTCCAGCGCGTGTTCCCGGTAACTTGCCATAAGGTCCGTTCCTTATCCGTTCGAAGTCTGGTTATAGCCTGTGATGGCGGAGTAAAGCTCGTTCATGCCCTGCAGTTGCGTCGGCAGTTGCTGCAGAATCTGGTTGGCCTGGTTCAACTCGTTCGTCAGGCTCGACTGCTGCGTGGAGATGTAGGTCTGCTCCTTCGAGATCTCCGCGTTCAGCGTGGACTCGATGGTGCTGTTGGCGCTGGCCGCCAGCGCCAGCATCCCGCTCGAAGAACCGGAGCCCGCGTTGCTGAGCGTCTGCGCGAAGCTCTGGCCCCAGCCGCTGGCGTTTTGAAAAAAACTCGCCACGCTCGAGTAATCCGTGTTCAGCACCGAATCGAGCGAGCCGGCGTCGAAGGCCAGGGTGCCGTCGCTGTTCACGCTGATGCCCAGGGAGGTCAGGTTGTTGATGTCCGACATGTTGCTGTAGTTCAGCGTGCTGCTGGCCGCGCTTGTGGTGTCGTAGAGGCTCGAGCTCACGCTCAGCGCCCCGGCCGCGCCCGCCGTGTTCGCGGTCAGCTGCAGGCTGGTCGTGCCATCGCTGTTGCTCACGACCGCGGCCGTGCATCCCAGCGTGGCCGCGTTGGCCGCGATGTACTGCTGCAGGTCGGCCAGCGTCGCGCCGCCCTCGGCCGCGCTCACCGTGCTCATGGCGATCGTCTGCGGGCTTGCGCCGCCGGCCTGGATGCTGATGGAGCCGGAGAGCGCATCGGAGGCGCTGGCTGCCGATCCCAGCAGCCCGCTGTCGGCGGACGCGCTCGTATAGCCGGAGTCGGTATAGCCGAGCGCCGTGGGCGTGCTGGCCGCGATCGCCGACATCACCGTGAGCGCGCCGCTCGCGCCCGCCGTCTGCGAGGTCAGGGTCAGGGTCGAATCGCCGCCGCCGGTATTGATCCCCGCCGTCACCCCGATGTCGGCCGCGTTGATGGCGCTGGCCAGATCCGCCAGGGTGTCGTTCCCGCTGCCGGTGTAAAACGTGGTGCCGCTCGAGGCGCCGGCTCCGATCGCAAAGGTGTACTGGCTGCCGCTGCCCGCCTGGATCGTCATCGAGCCGGAGAGCGTCACGCCGGCATTGGCCGCAACCGGGCTCAGCGATCCGTTGGGGCTCTCCGCGTTGATGCCGCTGAGCAGCTCCTGCTGCAGGAGCGTCAGCGTGGGCGAGCCGAAGAGCGGCTCCGGCGTGCCGGAGCTGGTGTTGCCTTCCTGCGTGTTCACCGCGCTCACCAGGGAGTTGTAGTCGGAAACGAACTGATTCACCACGCTCTCGACGCCGGAGTTGTCGTTGGCGATCACCACCTGCACCGGCGAGCCGGCCGCGCTCGTGCCCAGCAGTTGAAAGGTGATTCCGGGAATCAGATTGCTCACCGTGTTCGAGGCGCTCGTCAGGCTTACGCCGTCCACTGAAAGACTGGCGTTGGCGCCGTTCACCGTCGCCGCGTAGGCCAGCGACGTGCTGCTGTCCGTCAGGCTGGAGCTCACGCTCAGCGTGCCCGCCGTTCCCGAGGTCAGTTGCAGGCTGGCCGTGCCGTCGCTGTTGCTCACGACCGCGGCCGTGAATCCCAGCGTCGCCGTGTTGGCCGCGATGTACTGCTGCAGGTCGGCCAGCGTGGCGCCGCCCTCGGCCGCGCTCACCGCGCTCATCGAGATCTGCTGCTGCGTGCCGCTGCCGACGGTGACGGCGAGCGATCCGGTCAATGTCTCGCTCGAATTGACGACGGCGGAAAGCGTCGCCGTCGAGGCCGTGGCGCCGCTGCCGGCCGTCACCGTGGCCCCCAGCGTGTTGCTGGCCGCGGCCGTGATCGAGTTGGCGCTCACCGTGATATTGCCGCCCGCGCCCGAGGTGCCCGAAACCAGGCTCAATCGCGAGCCGCTCGCATCCGTCAGCACGCTGGCCGTAATGCCCACGCCCGAGGCGTTGATGGCCGCCGCCAGCCCCGCCAGCGTATCGTCGGAGGAGTTCAGGGCGATGGTCTGCGCCGTGCCGCTGCCCACCTGGAGGGTGACGGAGCCGGAGAGCGTGTCGGAGCTGCCGGCTACTTCGGCCAGGTACCCGCTCGATGTCTGCGCCAGGCTGTTCACCGCCACCGTGTGCGTGCCCGCCACCGCCGAGGAGGTGGCGGAGGTCAGTTGCAGTACATTGGTGTCGGAGCTCGATCCCGTCTTCTGCGCCAGAATCCCCTGGAAATCGGTCAGATTCCCGATATCCGTCGATACATTCGACAGCAGGCTCCCCAGGTTCGAGATCACCGTGTCCTGGCTCTCGAGCGACGTGAGCTGGTTCTTCCAGGGCGTCTCCACGTTCTGCAGATTGCTCACAATCTCCGCCACCGTCGAGCTCACATTGAAACCGGCTCCGCTCGTCGGCGACCCGAAACTCAATCCGACTGTGCCCATGGCTCCTCCTGCCGTTCCCCTGCAGGCCGCCGGCCAACGGCCTCCCCTGGCGGATAAGAGAAAACTCATCGCCGCGGCCGCCTCGGCTTTGCCTGCCCGCGGCTCCGAACCTGCCGCCCGCAGCCCGGATCGATCCTGTCCGGCGGCGTCCGTTCCTCGCCGCGCACGCCGCCGGGTCATAGGGCCTTCGCCCGCGGGCGGGCTCATCCCCGCCCGCGGACGCCCCGGTTATTGCAGCAGCTTGGTCACTTCCTGCTGCACGCTGTTGGCCTGCGCCAGCGCCGATATGCCCGTCTGGCTCAGGATCTCGTACTTCGACATGTTCGAGCTGGCCTGCGCGTAGTCGGTCGCCTGCACCGCGTTCTGCGCCGACTGCACGTTCTCCTGCTGCGTGGCCAGCACCTGGCTGACGGAGTTCAGCGTGTTGATCTGAGCGCCGATGTAGCCGTCCTGGGCCGACACGTCGCTGATGGCCGAGTTGAGGGCCGTCAGCGCAGCCTGCGCGCTGGACTGGCTGCTCAGGCTGGTCGACGCCAGCGA
>JAKCDN010000090.1 GCA_021841795.1 Acidobacteriota bacterium
CGTACGAGCCAAGGAGAATTTGTATGCCCCGGCCCCCTTCGTTCCAGAAAGTCTTCCCCATCCTTGCCCTCCTGGCTGGCGTCCTCGCGCTGACCCTCGGCGCGGGCGGTCTTCAGGCCCAGTCTCCCCGCACGGTGATCAGCGCCGCCGTCTCCAGAATCGTCGTCGCCCCCGCCGAGCCTGGCCCCGTGCTCCGCGCCGCCAAAGACCTTCAAAGCGACTTCGCCCGCGTCTTCGGCCGCGCCCCTCAGATCGTCAACGGCCTCCAGGACGCGGGGCCCACCACCATCCTGATCGCCCAGAGCGATCACCTCCCCGCCGGCGTAGACTGCACCCAGGCCACGGGCACTGAGGCCTTCGCGTTTTCCGTCGTGCATCCCGGCAATCAGCCCCGCGCCTCCAGCGTCGTCTGCCTCGTCGGCTCTGACATGCGCGGCGTCATCTACGCCATCTACCAGTTCTCCCAGCAGATCCTTGGCGTCGATCCCATGTACCTGTGGACTGACAAACAGCCCGCCCGCCGCGTCTCCATCGCGCTCCCCGCCGGCTTCGCCCGCGTCTTTCCCAGTCCCGTCTTCAAGTACCGCGGCTTCTTCCCCAACGATGAAGACCTCCTCACCGGCTGGGTGATGCCCAAAAAGGGAGACCAGACCGGCATCGCGCTCTCCACCTGGGACATGGTCTTTGAAACCATCCTCCGCCTCAAAGGCAACATGGTTGTGCCCGGCACCTGGATCTTCCCTGACGACGCGCAGGTGCGCGCCGCCGCCGAGCGCGGACTCATCGTCAACCAGCACCACGCCATCCCGCTCGGCGTCAATGTGGCCCGCTGGCCCGCCGATGTGCCCTACAACTACTCCACCCACCCTCAGATCCTGCGCCGCGCCTGGACCAACGCCGTCAACCTCTACCAGCCCGACGAAGAGATCCTCTGGAGCGTCGGCCTCCGCGGCCTCTCCGACTCCAGTTACAGCTCCCTCGACCCCAGCGTCCGCAATAACGATCCCCTCCTCGGACAGCGCATCAGCCAGGCCATCGCCGACCAGATCGGCATCGTCCGCGCTCGCTATCCCCACGCGCAGTTCGTCACCGACCTCTGGCAGGAGGGCGCCCGTCTCATGCAGGAGGGCTACCTCAAAATTCCCCCCGAAGTCTCCCTCGTCTGGGCCGACACCGGCTACGGCGACATGCAGGACGGCGGCAAGGTCGCTCCCGGCCACGGCATGTACTTCCACGTCGCCATGATGAACGGCCAGGCCAATCAGCTCTCTGAGATGGTCTCGGTCAAGATCATCCAGTCCGAGATCGGCCGCTACATCAGCGCCGGCGCAACCTCCTACTTCCTCGTCAACACCAGCGACATCCGCCCCGTCGCCATGACCACCCGCGCCGTCATGGAGATGGCCTGGGGCGGTCTCGGCGCAACCACCGGCGAACAGACGGCTCCTGACGCCGATGCCGACGCCGCCTACTACCGCAAATGGGCCTCTGAGGAGTTCGGCCCCCACTCCGCCGACGCCCTCACCCGGGTCTATCGCGAGTACTTCGCCGCCCCGTCCCTGCGCGCGCCCTTCGGCCCCCCGCGCCTCACCTCCGCCGGCAATGCGCCGCCGCCCCAGCCCCACTACAGCAGCATTCCCCTCGTCGACGGCGATCAGCACTATCACAGCGAAGCCCGCCGCATCCTCCTCGACTACCTCAGCGGCCACCAGGTCGTGAACATCCCCAGCCAGTCGCCCAAGTGGACCGCGCCGCGCGTCGGCTTCCCGCTCACCGATCAACAGCGTGCCGCCCTGCTCGACCGTGACATCAACGACTGCGCCGCCGCCCAGCCCCGCTGGGATGCCGTCTGGAAAGACGCCCTCGCCGCGCAGAGCCTCGTCGATCCCGCCCGCCGCGACTACTACCAGGAAGCCGTCCTCGCCATGATCGTCATCAATCGCGAGAGCAACCGCATGCTGCTCGATGTGGCCAGGTCCATGAAAGACGTAAACGCCGGAGACACCGCCGCCGCGCAATCCCAGGCCGCTGACGCCCTCCGCTCACTCGACGCCATGCAGGCTTCCATGCACGCCGCCGAATACGGCAAGTGGAAAAACTGGTACCGCGGCGACTGGCTCACCGGCGTCTATCGCACCCGCGAGATCGTCCAGGCCTACGCCAACCACCTCACGGATCCCATGGCCAAACTCCCCGCTCCCGCCGCCTGGACCGGCTGGGAAGGCTACTTCCACATCATGCAGTACGAAGGCGACCGCTCCGTAGACGTTCACTAGCGGCCTGCCCAACATGGCTTCCGGGCCCGCTTCAGCATCCCGGAAGCCAGGCCGGGCTCCCTCATGCCCCCCCGCGCGGCCATCCGCTGCGCCCTGCCCTCGCCGCCCTGCTCAGCGGATAAAATCCAGCCGGTACAAAAGCTCCGCCCGGTAGAAATCGTGGCGCTCCTGGCCCACCGGTCCCGCGTCGGCGATCAGCGTCCTCAAGACCCGCCGCGCCGCCACCCGGTCCGCTGTCGGCGCATGGCTCCGCTCCAGGTAGTTGATCCATGCATTCGCAAACGCGATCGCCCACGGCAGCCGCTCCAGCTTCCACTGGAATACCGCTTCCTTCTCCACTCCGTCCGGCCCAATGTAGCGCGCCCGCAGCAGATCCTGGTCCGTGGCGAACTCCTGCATCCGGATCTTTCCGATCCGCGCCCCCATGTCCTGCAGCATCGCCCGCCACACCGGCGAGCCCGTCTGCTCCGCGCTCGACGCCCGCAGCAGCAGCGTATACGCCAGCAGCGTCAGCCCCTCGTTCGGCGTCACCTGGTCATCGTCGCTGGTTCCGTGCCAGCCGGGATGATCGCGCCACTCCTGCGACCGGTCGTAGGTCGACAGCAGATAATGCACCGTCGCCGCCGTCATCTCCGTCAGCCGGTCCGTCCCCTTGTCGTCCGGCCAGCTCTCGCCCGCGTCCCGCACCGACAGCATCGCGTCCAGCCCCGTCAGCGTCGTGTACAGCGCGTAGGGCTGCGGCGGCTGTTGCCGCGGTAGCTGATCCCAGCCTCCGCCCGGCTTGAAGTACAGATTCGCCGCGCGCTCCGCATAGCGCAGATGATCCACTTCACTCTGCCTCTCTCCGTCGCTCAGGTAGCCGCTGCGCGCCAGCAGCTTGCTCAGGCCGATGATCGGCCAAAGGGATGCCTCCGCCTGCGGATTGGTCAGCCGGTAGTGCAGCCATCCGAATGCGATGCCATCGGCCTCGATCGGACGGCCCGCCTGAAACATCCCGTCGATCATCCGCCGCGCCCGCTCCAAATCCTCGCCGCGGGCCTCCGGCGCCGCCCCAACCGCCGCAACAAACTGCCCCAGGTCCCACGTACCGCCCTCATGGCCGTCCGGCGTAAAGCGCAGCAGATCCGGCGCTTCCATGTCCGTCACCGCCGCCGGCAGAATCGCGCCTCGCAGCTTCGCCGCCGTCGCCTCCAGGCTCGCCTCCGAGGGCGCATGGCGAAATACAGAGAGCTCGTGCTGATCGATCTGCCGGCGCAGCGCGTCTCCCAGCGGAAACGGCGCGCCCGCATCCACGGCCCCGACATAGCTCAACAACACCAGAAGCACACTCAGCGCCATCGCCGCCCGCTGCCGGCGCGCGCGCATCCGGTCCCGCTGCTTCAGTTTGTCGAACCCTACGCCCAGAATCCCCGCGATCAGTTTGAGTTTTGCGTTCCGGAATCCGTCTTTCTCCAGGTCCGCGGCCAGCGGCTCGTCCTCGCCGCACAGTGGCCGCGGAAAGATCTCCTCCACTGACCCGCCCGAGCCCGAATCCACGATCGCTGCCAGGATCTGAGGCCTCCGCCCCAGCCGCTGGAACTCCTCTATCTCCGCTTCCACATACGTCGAAGCCCGCGCCGCCGGCGAGCAAAGCACGATCAGATAACGCGATTCCTCCAGCGCCGATCGAATCGTCTCCGCCAGGCTCGCGCTGCTGCTCAACTCCGCCCGGTCGATAAAGATTGGCGTCAGCCGGTGCGGTATCGCCTCGCCGCCCGCCGTTACGCCCCCAATCCGGCGCGCCGGGATCGCATAGCTCTCCAGCGCCCGATGCAGGCGTTCCGCCGCACGGCGGTCCTTGTGGCTATAGGAAATGAACGCCCAATACTTCACGCTGTTCTGGATTTCCGCCGCGGCCTGCCCGGCATGGCGAAATTATAGCCGCCGCCCTCCGCCGGGGCGCACCAATCCGGCATCGGAACTCCCCCATGCACCGCATCGCCCCCTCCGGTGCCCCGCAAATTTCTTCCCTCCGCTTTGCCGATAATTTCCCCCTCCCGGCGCACAATCATCCCAGTGAGCCGTGAAAATGATCCCCGGCTCACCGCCCACGGTCTGCCGACCGCGGACCATGGGCGGCTGTCTGTCGCCTCTAACTCCTTTGCGGTCTAGATTCTGGCCGCAAACCATTGAAAGTAGGGATTTTAGTCAATTTATCCTCCTGCATGGTGCTGAAAATAAACAACTTGTTTGCAGGATCCGATCAAAAGATTTTTTGTGCCCTGTCTGCGCTCGATCGGCCCCTTAAAAGGCCCAGATTCGCGTCGCCTGCCACTTTTGCACTCCATTCAGTGCATTCCAGGCCTCGCAACCCAGGAGATCTTCCATGATTCCAGTCTGTCGCCATATCAAGCCCAACGGTGCCAGGTGCCAGTCTCCGGCCCTCGCTGACGCACCCTACTGCTACCACCACGACCGCCTTCACCGCGCCCTCGCCACCCGCAGATCCGGCAAAAAGAACAAGCTCGTCCTGCACCCGCTCGAAAATCGCGTCTCCGTCTTCATGGCTCTCTCTGATGTCCTGCGCAGTTTTGCCGCCTGCCAGATCGACGAGTGCAAGGCTGCCCGCCTCATTCAGGGCCTGCGCATCGCCGGCCAGCTCGCACCCAGCACCTCCGAGTGGGTCGCTGAAGATGCCGTCGAGTACCTCGACTTCACCCAATCCGGCGAGGAGCTCGCACCCAAACTCACCTTCTGCACCTCCGACGACCGCTGCGACAACTGTCCCCGCCGCGACGACTGCGATCTCGAAAGATCGCGCGACTGGCGCGCCGGCCAGGCCTCCGGCGTCGCCGATGACCGCGGCGGAGCTCCGCAGGCCTCCGCGCAGGCCGCCTGACGCAGCCCGCCCGGCCCGCCCCGGCGTCGCTACTCCGCCTCGCGCAGCATCTGTTCGAGCTTCGGCTTGTGCTTCGCCTGGCGGCCGGTGCGCGGCGCGTCCGGCAGCACCCGCGAGGGCTTCGGCTGTCCCACCCGCTCGCGCGCATTCGCCTTCACCGCCTTCGCGGCAGAAAACCGGGCTGGCTTGCGTTTCGTCATGGCAAGAACGAGTATGGTATAGGTTCGGCTAGTTGGCAAAATGCCTCCTCTGCCGCTCCAGGGCCGCGGCCCGGCAGTGCGCCATGGGCCCGATATCGAAGGGATAGAACAAATGGATGAGCGGGACTTTTTCAACGAAACCACCGAGCAGCGCACACATAACCTCACCTGCCCCCGGTGCGGCCAGCCGGCCGACTACAAGGTCACCTGGGTGGTCCGCCGCAAGCGCGCCCAGGTCCCGCGCGGAGCCGACGAACGCGACCGCGCCCGCTTCGCCAAGGCGCAGTCCTACATGGTGCGCCGCGACGATAAACTCCAGTGCGCCAACATCCGCTGCCGCAAACCCTTCGAAATCACCACCCTCCAGTCCCTGGCCTTCTTGATGGATTGAGTTGGCATCGCCATCTGGCGCAAACCGCCCGCGGTGTGATTCAATCGTGTACAGGCAAGCCGGACACGGAGGTCTTCCCAGCAACGTCCGGACAGGAGACATTTCATGCCCAATTCCCTGCTTCCCCCCGAAGAGCGCAATCTCACTCCCGCCCAGGTTGAGGCGCTGGACAAGCGGCGCGAGCTCGGTCACACCTTTCTTGTGATCGCTGGACAGTTTACGGTGCTCGCGGTTGTGCTCCTCCTCTGGGTCGGCCAGGATCTCAGCTACTCGCCCGGTTGGCTGCATCCCATGGCTTACTACTTCGCCATTGCCATCCTGCTGATGACCATCTTCACCCTCACCGGCCTCGTGCTCCGCCGCGGTACGCCGCGCATCGACTAGGGTTTATCGCCCCAGCCCCGGCTCCCCGCACTTCGCATCGCATCTCCCGCGCGCCGCTGTCCGCAAGGCTGCGGCGCGCTCTCGCGTCTGCCCCGAAAAGCTTGAAGTGATCGCCATGGCGGCGGATTCGCGCGCGGCCGTCTTGCCCGCACCGGAAGAGCGCGAGCACGCACGCAAAATTCCGGGCCCTGCCAAAGGCCTGTTCCCACAGTCTGTGTTTTGCGCGTGATCGAGTCAGGAATGGCGGAGAGGGAGGGATTCGAACCCCCGATACCCTTTCGGGTACGCCGGTTTTCAAGACCGGAGCCATCAACCACTCGGCCACCTCTCCGCAATCAGCCGGTCCTCCTCGATTGTACGTCGAACGGCGTCCGCACATCTCGTTGACATCGAACGGACACAGTTTACGGCTACGGCATCACCAGCACCTCGACGCCCGAGGCCGCGTCTTTCTGATGGAAGATCTGCTCCGTGGCCTTTTGAAAATCTCCGGGCTTCGCATTGGGGATGTCGGTGAAGGTCTGCGGGTTGCGATCCGTCAGCGGAAACCACGAGCTCTGTACCTGCACCATGATGCGATGGCCGCGGCGGAAGGTATGGTAAAGGTCGGGCATGGTGAAGTCGATCGCGGTCACCTGGCCGGGCGTGAGAGGCTCGGGCTTCTCCCAGTTGGAGCGGAACTTGGCCCGGAACGGTTCCCCCCGCAGCAGTTGCTGGTAGCCGCCCATGTGCAGTGACGGCGCGCTCACGATGCGCTTGTTGCCCTCGGACAAGGAATCCGGATCGGGATAATGGTCCGGATAAACGTCGATGAGCTTCACGTCGAAATCCGAGTCTGTGCCCGTGCTTGCCACCTTCAGGTGCGGAGAAATGGGGCCGGCGATCGTCACGTCTTCCGTGAGCGGATCGGTCTCGTACGTCACCACGTCGGGCCGTGAACTGGCGAAGCGCTGGTCGTCGACCATGTACCGCTGCGGTACCGTGTCGGTGGTATAGCCCACAAACGGCACCGGATGGCTGGGATCGCTCAGGTACTCGTCTGCGCTCTTGTCCTCCGTGGGCGGATCGAAGCTGAGCTTGCCGTCGGCATGGAAATAAAGCGTCTTTGCCGCGGCAGCTTTCGGCGGCCACGCATCGTAGTGCCGCCACACGTCGCTGCCGGTCTCAAATACGACCGCCGTGGGCAGGGTTTTGCCCTTGCCCTTTAGATAATGCTCGAAGAAGGGGAATTGAACTTCAGCACGAAAGTAGTCGCCGGTCCGGGCGTGGAACTCTACATCGCCCAGACGGTCTCCTGCGCCCCGCGCCCAGCCTCCATGCGCCCACGGCCCCTCCACCAGCGTGATCGGGGTCGCGGGATTGAATTTGCGAATGGCGTTAAACGTGCGATACGGTCCCTCCAGATCTTCGGCATCAAACCAGCCGCCTACCACCAGCACCGCGCACTTCACGTTCTTCATGTGCCGCGAAAGGTCGCGAATCTGCCAGTATCGGTCGTAAGTGTCGTGCCTGTACTGGTCGTCCCAGAGCGCGGTCGATGTCGTCATCAGTCTGTCGAGGTTCGCAACGTTGCCCGCGTTCAGATAGAACTGGTAGCTGTCGGACGTGCCGAAGTCGAACGGTTCCCCATCTTCGGTCTCCGTCGGATTCCTCTGCGCATGAAAGAACGGCGCATAAAATCCATATCCGGCAGAGAGCATCAGGGCGCCGCCATGATACGTATCGTCATCAAAAAACAGATTGGTCATGGGCGCCTGCGGACTGGCAGCCGCGATGGCCGGATGTGAGTTGATGATGGACGCCGAGGTGTAAAACCCGGGATAGGAGATCCCCCAGATGCCGACCTTCCCGTTGTTGTTGGGCACGTGCCTGAGCAGGAATGCGATGGTGTCGTAGGTATCGGAAGACTCGTCGACATCCTGCGGCGTTTTCTTCTCATCGATGGCCGGATGCATCTCAACGAATTTGCCTTCGCTCATCCAGCGCCCGCGCACGTCCTGATAGACAAAAATGTAGCCCGAACGCTCGAACTCCTCCGACGGCCCCAGGAGCTTTCGATAGTTGCCCTCGCCGTATGGGGCAACACCATAAGGCGTGCGATTCATCATGAAAGGATACGGGCCCGGATCGGCCGGAAACGCCGCAACCTTGGGCACGTAGACGGACGTAAACAACCGCACCCCATCGCGCATGGGGATGCGGTACTCGTACTTGGCGTAGTGCGCGCGGACAAAATCTTCGCCGGCCGGCTGCGGCGTCGACTGCTGGCCGCCGGTAAAAGATACGACAAGAAGCGCGGAGGCGCACACCGCAAGGGCCGAGCAGCGCGAAACGAGCATCTCGAGAATGTCTCCTGAATGAACAGACTAATCGAATCCGTAATCCTGGTTCACTATGGGCGCAAGGAGTCCATGAACGACTGGCGCGTGGGGCCGAAACGGGGTGCAGGCTGAGGCCATCAGGGCCGCTGCCGGAGGACGCCGGCCACGGCCCACACGGCAACCAGCCGGCCGCAAAACCTTTTGCCTCGCTCGTGTTTACCGCTCCGCTTTCTGCTCTTCGGCCGGGGCCTTCTCAGGCGCGGTCAGCGGTTTCGTGATGTCGTCAAGGTAGTCCGGCGCTCCATCAACCCGTTCGAGCACGGGATAGCGCTCGCCATCGTGGAAGTCGATATCGACCGTGGAAACAAACGAGTCGGCCTGCACAATAACGCGAATCGGCTCCGTGGTCCCTTTGGCAGCGCGAATTGCCGCGCGCATTGCCTCGGCAGAATAGATTTGCCCATCGACGGCCATGATCCTCTCACTCGGCGCCAGGCGCGCCTTGTCGGCCGGACCACCCCAGCGTACGTCGGAGATCGATCCATCGCCGGAGATGCGCAGACCAACCGAAAACCAGCAGTCCGTGCCTGTGGAACGCGTGCCGTCGTCACCCGCTAGAGTGTGTTGCGTGGCGCTGGGCTCGTCCTGGTAAACGAGTTTGTAGCCCCCCTGCCCGATGCCGGCCAGATCGGCATGAGGATGCAGCTTGTCAACCCGATCATGGAGAAAACCGGCCCAGTCATAAGGCACAACGGCATTCAGATCCTGCACCAGTTCATTGAAATCGTAGGTTACGATGAGCGGGCCGGTGTTTCCGCCCTTTCCGAGGAAGATTCTTGCAAAGTCGTCCAGAGACTTCCGGTTTTGTGTCACTTGACGGATAAGCGTGTCGGCGTCCAGCCACAGCAGTTCGCCCTCCGCGTAGTAGTCCTGGCCTCGCCTCCAGTTGAACCATGGCGTGTAGAAGCGGATCACGCTGGCAGCAATGGCGGTATCCTCAGTGGATCGCCAGTCGCGGCCGGGGGTATAGTCCCGGGTTGCCGCCGTCTGGGCCAGCTTGTCGCGATACTGGGCCTGGGTTTCAAATTCGGCGCGCGCGGCCAGCACATCGCCGAAATATTCCGTCATCCCCTCATACACCCACAGCAGCGCCCCCTGCTGCGGCGTGGCAAAGTCCGGTTGATACAGGCCTACGGGCCGGCGATACTTGCCGTTCCAGGAGTGCGTGAACTCGTGGGGCAACAGAT
>JAKCDN010000091.1 GCA_021841795.1 Acidobacteriota bacterium
GTTGCGAACTGATAGCCGACAGTCGAAAGCTGTCCTGATCGTGCCCGATTTTGAAGAAAAGAGACGAAGCGACATGCCTGAGTTAGTTGTAGCCACGCCCCGCAAGGGCAAGTTCAACAAGAATGCCGCACGCCGCGTACGCGCCGCGGGCAAGATTCCGGCCGTGCTGTACGGCCCGGGCCACGAGCCGGTGGCCGTGGAAGTAGATCCGAAACAGATCTCGAAGATTCTGTATTCCGAGACCGGCCACAACACCATTTTCGACGTGGAAGTGACCGGGCAGCCGACGGCGAAGGCCATGATTGTGGATTGGCAGCATGAGCCCATCAAGGACATGCTGATTCACATCGACTTGAAGCGGATTGCGCTGGACAAGGTACTGCGGGTGCACGTGCGCGTGAAGCTGCTGGGCACACCGGTGGGCGTGAAGAACGATGGCGGAATTCTGGACCAGGTACTGCGCGAGGTCGAGGTGGAATGCCTGCCCGCGGACATTCCGAGCCACATCGATGTGGATGTGAGCGGACTGGGAATGCACCATGTTCTGCGCGTGAGCGGCCTGCCGCAATTCGAGCGGGTCAAGTACCTGACGCCGGAAGATGCCACGGTGGCGCACGTTGTGCACATCCGCGAGGAAGCGGTGGCGACGCCGGAGACCGCGGAGGGAGCAGCTGCCGGGACGGCGGCGGGCGGAGCGGCAACACCGGCCGAGCCGGAGGTTGCCAAGAAGGGCAAGGCCGAGTCCGAAACGCCGGCAAAGAAGTAGACCTTGGCTGGTTCTGGAGAGATCGGTGGTTCCGGCGAGACGAAGATGCTCGCCGGGAGTTCCGGCTTGAAACCCCGGAGCAGCCCGTTCCTGATTGTAGGGCTGGGAAATCCGGGTCTGGAGTATGTATGGACCCCGCACAACGCGGGATTCATGGCAGTAGACCGCATCGCCCAGCAAGAGGGCGTTGTGGTGGAGAACCGGCGCTGCCGGGCCACGACGGCGACCTGCAGGATGGAAGGCCGCACGGTGGTTCTGGCCAAGCCGGAGACGTTTATGAACCTGAGCGGTGCGGCAGTGGCCGCTCTGGTGAACGAATTTGAAGCCGATCCGACGCAGGATCTGCTCGTGATTTACGACGAGCTGGATCTGGCGCTGGGGACCTTCAAAATCAGGGAGCGCGGTTCACCCGCCGGGCACAACGGAGCCCGTAGCGTTACCGGCGCCCTGGGCACGCAGGAGTGGTTGCGCCTGCGCATCGGCGTGGGACCAAATCTGCCTCCGGAAGCGATTGCCGCGGGAGGCGGGAGACGGCAGGGCAAGGATTATCTGCTGTCGCCGATGAGCAAGCGGGATCTGACGGTGCTCGATGAAGTGCTGGAGCGGGTTTCCACGGCGGTACGGCGCATTGTGAGCGTTGGGCCGGCAGCCGCGATGAACGAATTCAATAGAAGGGATTAGGGAGCAAGGATCAGGGCCCAGGATTGAGGGCGGCCACATACGGCAAACTCATGACTGAGCCCAGACCACTGATCACTATCCACTGAGAGGAACACTGATGTCGCGTTTGTATGAAGTGATGTTTATCGTTCGCCCTGATGTGGAGGACGAAGAGGCTGACAAGCTGATCGACAGCCTGAGCACCACCGTGAAGAACGGCGGCGGCGAGGTGAAGTCGGTAGAGAAGATGGGCCGCCGCAAGCTGGCCTACCTAGTGCGCAAATTCGCCGATGGCAACTATGTGCTGTTGACGGTTGCCGCCGACGGGCCGGTGGTGCACGAGCTGGAGCGCCGGCTGCGCGTGACGGAACAGGTGATCAAGTTCATCACGGTGCGGATGGACGAGGAAGAGAAGCGGGTGGCCAAGATCAAGGCGTCGCGCGGGACGCGGCGGAAGGTAAGCGCCGAGCCCGCACCGGCTGCTGAAAGCGCGGCCGCAGCGACGGAGCCAGCCGAAGCGGTGCAGGCGTAAGGACGGAGACGGGGCCTGGGACAGGTGAGCGCGTTCAGATTGGCTCCTGTTTTTAGAAGCCCAAGGCCTGTCGTCTGACACCTGAAACGATCTTCCGGCCTTGCCGGAACAACGAGAGCAAAGAGGAAACACGATGTCTGAAGAAACGCAAGCAAAGGCGGCCGCAGGGGCGGACGCACCTCAATCTTCGCAGGCTGCATCGGGACCGGGCGCCGGACCGCGTGGTGCGGGCCGACCGGCAGGCGGCCAGGGCGGGCGGGGCAAGTTTTTCCGCCGCAAGAAGGTGTGCAAGTTCTGCACCGATAAGCTGGATACGATTCCCTACCGCGACGTGAAACTACTGCAGCAGTTCGTAGCCGAGCGGGGCAAGATTGTGCCGCGGCGGCTAACCGGCGTGTGCACGACGCATCAGCGCCGGTTGACGCGCGCCATCAAGCAGGCGCGTAATATTGCGCTGCTGCCATTTGCAACCCGGCACTAACTCCGCGTTAGACAACGGAGTCAGAGGCCGATTGAAATTTTCGCGGGGCTGCAGGCGAGCCGCGCCGTTTGTTCGAGCGACGAACGGGCAGCGGGCGACGCCAATGGAGCGCCGCAGGATAAAGATTTGGAGAGTTTCCCATGGAAGTAATTTTGAAGGAAGACGTAGCCAACGTAGGCTTTCGCGGAGAAGTGGTGAAGGTTGCCGACGGCTACGCGCGCAACTATCTGCTGCCGCGCAAGCTGGCCATGCAGGCCACGGCGGCAAACAAAGCCGTGATTGAGCAGATGAAGGCAGCGGCGGCGCGCCGCTCCGCAACGGAGAAGGCACAGGCCGAGGATCTGATGGCCAAGCTGGAGCCTGTGGTGCTGAGCTTTACGCGCAAGGCGGGCGAGCACGGCCATCTGTTCGGCTCGGTTACGTCAGCCGACATCGCGCACGCGCTGGACACGCAGGGATTCGAGATCGATCGCCGCAAGATACAACTGGGCGATGCGATCAAGAGCCTGGGCGAGATCAAGGTTGCCATCCGCCTGCACCGCGAGGTGACGGCGCACGTGACGGTGAAGGTTCTGGCCGAAGCGGTGGAAGAAGAAGCCGCAGTGGCTGCCGAGCCTGCCGCCGAAGAAGCGAAGGCGGAGTAGCGCACTGTACAATCCTGCGTCATCCGCTCCCGAACTACGGAGAGTGGATGACGCGCCATGCCGCCGTTCCCCCCGGACGATGGGTATGGTCTTCTGCGCATCCTCCTCCCGACTTTGACGCGCAGGACGCGAACAATTTGCAGGGGAGTGGCCCGACGGCAAATCTGCCGGTTGGCGGCCTGCGATTCCAGCGCGCTTAACTGCAAATGCGACGTAATCTTCCGGCCTGGTCCACGGGGCGAATTCGGGAGAATGCTTGCCCTTCCCGAAGATCGAGCGGCCGCGCGCACCCTGGGCCGATGGCAGAGCGTGTTGAGCCAGGCGGGCAGCTTGCCTGAAGAGACCGGCGATTTGCGGGTGGATGTTACCGCTGGGGCGATTAAGAGGGGAACAGGGTTCCGCTGACGGCTGAGATGGCAGTAACACGGCTGCGGCGGCGCACCGGCTGCGGAGCGGGAACCGCGAGCAGGCTGGCGATCTCGCGCAACTCGGCGCGGGCATGTCCTATGGCAGCCGCGACGGAATCGCGGCGCTTGCTTTCCTGTGCTGGAGGTGGCAATGGAGCCGCCTGCTCCTGGCGCTTGCCGGGACGGCGCTGTTCCTGATCAAGGACGGAGCGCGCGCCTGCGAGAGTGTAGCCCTCAGCGTGAACCAGGCGCTTGATCTCCAAGGCCAGTTCGACGTCGCGGCGGCGATAGAGGCGCTGGCCGGTTCCGCTTTTATTGGGTTTCAACTGAGGGAACTGCGACTCCCAGAAGCGCAGGACATATGCTTCAACGCCGCACAGACGCGCCACATCGCCGATCTTGAAGTAGAGACGATCGGGGATCTGCGGTGGCTCGTAGGCGCGCTTCCGGTTGAGCTGCGTAGCCATAAAAAGTCCGCGAGGAGGCCGTCGGGACGGGGGAAATCCTCGCTCTACACGCAGTATAGGACAGGAATTTCGCAGTTTAGTAAGCGAAATTGCAGTACAAATCAAGGTTCGCAGAGGAAAACCGCGTCGAATTAGGGTATTTGTCCTTCAGGCGAAGTGCGCGGAGGGCCGATCTCGTGAGGAAATCGGGCTGTGGGCACCGCAGCGCGGGCGTATGTGGGAGACAGGCAGCGGCCGGATGCAAGCTTACATGGATGCAAGCTCGCATCCGGCCGCTGCGATTTCACGCGATTACGGTTGCGGCTCTACGGACGTTCCAGGGCCGGGCGGGCGGTTGAACCTTCAGGCGCGGCGCGCAGGTATTGCCTGGGCCAACTGACGGACTCGCCCAGCGCCAGCGCGGCATGGAGCGGCCAATAGGGATCGCGGAGCTCGGCGCGGGCCAGCAGGACCAGGTCGGCTTCTCCGCTGCCGACGATGGTATTGGCCTGGATGGGATCCGTGAGGAGCCCGACGGCGGCAGTGGGAATGCCGGTTTCGCGGCGAATCCTGGAGGCAAAGCCGACCTGATAGCCGGGAGCAACGGGAATCTTCTGGTGCGGCACGAGGCCTCCGGAAGAACAATCGACCAGATCGACGCCATGATCGCGCAAGTGCGGCGCCAGCTCGACGGACTCATCCGCGGTCCAGCCGCCCTCGGCCCAGTCGGTAGCGGAGATGCGCACGAACAGCGGCAAACGCTCCGGCCAAACCTGACGCGCAGCCTCAACAACCTCAAGGAGGAGACGGATGCGATTGTGGAAGCTTCCACCGTAAGCGTCGGAGCGATGGTTTGCGAGCGGCGAGAGAAACTCGTGAAGCAGATAGCCGTGCGCGGCGTGCACCTCAACAAAATCGAAGCCGGCTTCAAGAGCGCGGCGGGCGGCGCTACGAAAGGCCTCGACCACTGCGGTAACGCCTGGCCCGTCAAGGGCGGCGGGAACCGCATAGTCGTCCGGCGCGAAGGCGATGGCGCTGGGCGCGACCGGCTGCCATCCGCCATCGGCAGGCAACACAAGGCCTTGTCTGGCGAAGGGCGAAGCGGTGCTGGCCTTGCGGCCGGCGTGGGCGAGCTGCAATCCGATGCGGGAGCCCTGGGAGTGAACGAACTCAACGATGCGGCGCAGGCTGGGGATATGGTCGTCTTTCCAGATGCCGAGATCGGAGGGCGAGATGCGGCCCTCGGGGAGGACGGCAGTAGCCTCGACAATTACGAGACCGGCGCCACCCTGCGCACGGCTTCCGAGATGAACGAGGTGCCACTCGCCGGCAAAGCCGTCTTGACTCGAATACTGGCACATGGGCGAGACGCCGATGCGGTTGGGAAATTCGACCGAGCGGAGCCTGAAAGGAGAAAAGAGCGGAGCTGTCATAGGTCTTTGGATGAGTGCGCCACTGATTCGGTGCTGATTGCGGGTCAAATTTATTCCGCGATTTACACGGCGGAGTGAACGGGGCATGCAGGACATGAGTGCCGCGTCAGGCCGGGGGAAGAGACCGCGCAATGCTTGCAGTATCGAGCAGCGATGAGACCAGGGCCAGCGGGAGGCCCACAACGTTGAAGTAGCAACCCTCGATGCGTGAAATCCAGCGGGCGGCGCGGCCCTGAATGGCGTAGGCGCCGGCTTTGTCCATGGGCTCACCGGTGGCAACGTAGGCGGCGATGTCAGCGTCGGAGAGCGAGAGGAAGCGCACGGCGGTGACTTCGGCCGCGACCTGAACTCCGTCGGCAGTGACCAGGGCAACACCGGTGACAACGCGGTGGGTACGGCCCGAGAGCAGACGCAACATGCGCGCGGCATCGGCTGCATCTTCCGGCTTGGCGAGAATGGCACGGTCGACGGTAACGGTGGTATCGGCGCCGAGCACGGCCAGAGAGGAGGACGTATGTTCCGGAGGAAGTTGATCCGGCATGACGCCGCCAGCGAGTTGCCCGTAGACCACCTCGGCTTTTTCGCGAGCCAGGCGCGTGACGTAGGCGATGGGATCTTCGCCGGGAAGCGGATCTTCAGGAATGTGCGCGGGATGGACTCCAAAATGGTAGCCGGCCTGCAAGAGCAGATCGCGGCGACGGGGCGAGGCGGAGGCGAGGACCAGCATGATGGCATTATGGCAGGCCCGGCATGACGGCTCAGAGCGCGTTTAAACTAAGAGAAGGCGGCGGAACTGGTGCAATTGGCGGTATTCGCGCTACAGGCAGAGTTAGACCGACGCCGGAACGGAACGGTTTTGCCGCACGACGGGCCCAAGAGGCCAAAGAAAGATAAAAAGGGGCGCGGCACAGAATAGATTGCCGGCTCCGGATAAGGTATTCATGCACTTCAATTTCGATTTTTCGTCGGCCCAGGTTCTGTGGACTCTGACCTTTGCGGCGCTGCTGGTGCTGCTGGTGGTGCTGCTGGGTCGCGATCGTGTACGGCGATTCCCGTGGTTCACAACCTCCATGACCCTGCTGGCTCTGCGCATGTTGACGAGCAGGCTGCTTTATCGACGGCTGGCGATGGTGGTTTCAGAAGAGATCTTTCTGACGATGGCCGATTTAGCCTCGATTGCCGCGGTGCTGGTGGCGGTGGAGATAGCGCGGCGAGCGTTTACAACGGCCGGAAGCAGACGCTGGATTGTGGGAGCGGCAGCGGTACTGGCAGTAGGCGGCGGGGTAGTGGCCTTGTGGGGCCCGTGGCCGGCGTACAAGACACTATTGGCCGGCTCTAACATTTCGGTTCTGCGCGTGATGGAGCTGTTTGCGCAGAAGACCGATCTGCTGGCCAATGTTCTGATGATTCAAGTCGGTCTGCTGGTGGTGATTTTTGGCCGGTATTTCAAGGCAAACTGGCACAGCCAGGTGCAGCAGGTTGCGATTGGCCTTTCCATGGCATCGGTGACCGATCTGACAATCCGGGGCACGCTGCAGTACGTCGCGCTGCATACCACCATCCACAGCCAGGCTGACTACAAGCGCGTGATGGGGCTGATCAATACACTGAACAACGCCAACAGCATTGTTTTTCTTGTGGCGCTGGTATGGCTGATCGCCTGCCTGTGGATTGACGAGCCGGAGATGGAAAGCAGGGCTTAGGGCATATCGCCCTCGAGCCCGATGAAGCGGTGTTGTGGGCGGATTCAGGCCGAAGACCAGCTAACCGCTAAATATGGCAGCTTGCGAGACCGCGCTTTTCGAGATAGCGCTGGTGGTACTCTTCCGCGCGCCAGAAGGTCTGCGCGGGAACGATCTGGGTGACGATGCGTTTGGGCTTGAAGCGCCCCTCCGCAGTGAGGCGATCGATTTTGACGCGCGCCTGCTCTTCCTGCTGCGGTGAATGAAAGAAGATGACGGAGCGGTACTGTGTGCCCCAGTCCGGGCCCTGGCGGTTGAGGGTTGTGGGATCGTGGAGCTCGAAGAAGGCATCGAGCAGTTGCTCGAATGTAACCTTCAGGGGATCAAAGTCGAGCTCGACCACTTCGGCGTGGCCGGTCTGATCAGTGCACACATCGTTGTAGGTGGGCCTGTCGAGTGATCCGCCCTCGTAGCCGACGGCGGTTGCCGTCACACCGGGCATCACTGCGAGCGCGGCCTCCACGCCCCAGAAACATCCTGCTCCAAATGTCGCCTTTTCGACGCTCATGGAATGTAAGATGCGGGAAAGCCGGTTTTGGCTTCCAGTAGCGGAGCGGCGAGAGCTTGAGCCATTCTTCGAAGCTCCAGCCACAGGCCGCGAGGGTCAAACGGTGGCGGGGGGAGCATGCGCATCTGTCAACGATGCGAAAAACTGTGCGTCGCCGGCCGCAATCTCAACTGAGCGGCGCAAGATGCTTTGTGTTCTGGTAGGTATAGACGATGCGGTGCACCACGGTAAAGGTGGACAGCACGGCCAGAACCCAGAGAACGGGAGCCATGACGCCCCAATGGTTGAAGAGCGCGCCGAGCAGGATGAGCACGATGCGCTCGGGCCGCTCCATAAAACCGACCTTGCACTGGCCGATGAGAGCCTCAGCGCGAGCGCGAGTGTAGCTGACCATGAGCGAGGTGACCATGACGAAGGCCACCAGGACCACGTAGCGGAAACGGTTGATGCGGCCGTAGTAGACAAGGAGGCCAAAGAAGAGCACAACGTCGGAGTATCTGTCGATCACCGAGTCAAAAAACGAACCGAAGACGGTGACCATGTTGGTGCGGCGGGCAACGCGGCCATCGACCATGTCAAAGATGCCGGCTCCGAAGATGACCAGGCCGGCGAAGAAGAACATGCGATCGCCGTTGGCGGCGTTGGCGTGGCCGAAGAGAAATGCGGCGGCGATGTTGATGACCAGACCGATGAAGGTGAGGACGTTGGGCGAGATGCGGGTGAGCGCCAACCCATGCACGATGCGGTCGAGCAGCCACCCGCAGGCACGGCCAAAAGCGCTTGTCCAGGTCATTTGAGCCTCTAGCTTCCAGCCTCGAGGTTCCGGCCTCAAGGTGCCAGAACCGACATGATTGCTTTCGCGTGAAAGAGCCGGCGACCAGCGGCTAGAAGCTGGCAGGGGCTCCTGATTTGTGAGCTTAACCGGCTACAGCTTCACCGGCTGCTGCGGCTTCATCGTGAATCGTGGTCAACTTGAGAATTTCCAGCTCGCGCCTGCCGTTGGGGGTTACGATGGTGGCGGTGTCGCCTACCTTCTTGCCCACAATGCCACGCCCGATTGGGGAAGTCGTGGAAATCAATCCCTTGGTGACATCTGCTTCTTCACTGGTCACCAGACGGTACTCGATTTCCTCTTCCTTGGTTGCGTCATAGACGACGACGGTAGACCCGAAGCCGGCTTTGTCTCTGGGAATATTGGAAAGATTAACGAGCGACAGCTCCGCCATGCGCTTTTTGAGCTGGCCGAGGCGGGCATTGACGAACTCCTGCCGCTGCTTGGCCATGTGGTATTCGGCGTTTTCCGAGAGATCGCCCAGAGCCCGCGCCTTCTTGATCTCGGCCGGGAGTTCGGTGGTCAGCTCGTACTCGAGCTGCTTGATCTCATCGAGAAGTTTTTTCTTGATGTGTTCGGGCATCGGTAATCCGCCGGCGGTATAAGAGCTGCCGCAAAAAGTTAAACGTTCCTGAAATTTCATTATAGGACAGTGACCAAGGCACCAAGCAGGCCCTGGCGAAGCGGGTGTCGGCGACGGGCTCGGAATTTGACGAGAGCGCGTAACACAGGCCGGCAGAGTTGCCATGGACAGCGACTTGCAGCAAGCGGCGGGGAAGACTTATCCCGGCTCTGCCGGCTGCGGAGCCGACGATGCCGTATTTTGCGGGTGATCCCAAGTCGTGACGCAGGCCAGAGCCTTCAACTGACGCCTCGTCCGATTGAGTTTTGGGGCGCCGGGCTGATTACCCGCATGGTACGAACAGGTTCTCGTGCGGTGAATCTGAAATTTGCCGACGAACAAGAGCAGATCCATCGACCCCCGTTGGGCCAAAAAACCGGCCAAACTGCGCTCGGGATCACAGTGCGTTCAGGTTGCGAACCTTAGAGACGCCACGCTAGCTTACCGGGCGATCCCGTGGTTCGGTCCATTGGCTCCTGCTGTCGAG
>JAKCDN010000092.1 GCA_021841795.1 Acidobacteriota bacterium
TCACGGCCCGTCGCGTTCCCATCGCTGATTTTGAGCGTATGCTCCTCGATGGCATCATCCGCGACAACTGCACTCTCGCCGCCTGGGGCCTTTACCGGATGTGGAAAGAGCAGCGCGGCTGACGCGCTGCTTCCTCGGCCCCAGGCGCGCGCCCCGCTGCCTGCGCCCAAACCCCGCCGGCATCCCGCATCGTGCCGTAAAAATCCCTTTTCTTCAGCGCGTGATTTACGTCACACTGCACAGACCGCCAATTCCTGAATAATCATGGCTGAACGAGCACGAGCAGCCCAGGCTGAGCCTTGGCCGTTTTACGCTCGAATCACGCGGGCTTTCGGGTTTCCGCGCACGCCAACCTTCGGAGGATACTTCGCGCCGTGTTCAGAATTGTGGAAGCACGAGACGCAGGTCTCAACATCCGGCAGTTCGTGATTGAGGCGCCGCGCGTCGCGCGCAAACAGCGTCCGGGGCAGTTCGTCATTCTGCGCGTCGTTGACAACGGCGAGCGCATTCCCCTCACCATCAAGAGCGCCGACCCCGCCGCCGGAACCATCACCATTGTGGTGCAGGCCATCGGGAAAACAACCTCGCTCCTCAATTCCCTCGGAGCCGGTGACAGCATCCTCGACGTGGTCGGCCCGCTCGGTCATCCATCCGCGATCGCCAAATACGGCACCGCCGTGATTCTGGCCGGAAGCGTCGGCACAGCCATGGCGCTGCCCACCGCCCGCGCTCTCAAAGACGCTGATAATCACGTCATCTTCATCGAGGGCGCGCGTACCCGCGACATGGTCATCTTTGAAGATGAAGTGCGCGCCGCCAGCCATGAGGCTTACATCCTCACCGACGATGGCAGCTATGGCGAGCAGGGGCTCGTGACCGGCAAGCTCGAGCAGTTGCTCGCCGACGGACGCAAGCTGGACTTCGTCCTGGCCGTGGGGCCCGTTCCCATGATGCGCGCCGTGGCCCGTGTAACCGCTCCGCTCGGCATCAAGACCATGGTCAGCCTCAACTCCATCATGGTAGACGGCACCGGCATGTGCGGCGGCTGCCGCGTCCTCCTCGGCCACGAGAGCAGGTTCGCCTGTGTCGATGGGCCGGAGTTTGATGCCTCCCAGGTCAACTTCGACGTCCTGATGCAGCGCAACGCCATGTACCGCAGCCAGGAATGCCGGTCCATGCAGGCCTTCGAGCAGCATCGCGAAGAGGAGCTTGCCCGCCTCCGTGCCGCCGTGGACGCGCGCCGCAAGAAATCCGCGGAGCTGCGCGCCCGGCTCCAGGCGCAGGGAGAGAGACATCATGCCTGATGCGAATCCGTTGCCGCCGAAAGAGCGTATCAAGATCCCCCGCGTCCGCATGCCGGAGCTTGATGCCGGCCTGCGCGCGCACAACTTCGATGAGGTCAATCTGGGCCTTTGTCCTGAGGCCGCCGTCGGCGAGTCCACGCGCTGCATCGCCTGTCTCAAGCCCGGCTGCCAGATTCAATGTCCCGTAGGCGTCAAGATTAAGGAAGTCATGGCTCTGATCCACGCCGGCGAGTTTCTCGCTGCCGCGGCCAAAATGCGCGAGGATAACGCCTTGCCCGCCATCACCGGGCGCGTCTGCCCGCAGGAGAGCCAGTGCGAAGGCGGCTGCGTGCTCGGCAAAAAAGGCCAGCCTGTCGCCATCGGCAACCTCGAGCGCTTCATTGCCGACTTCGAGCGCCATAGCGGACAGTTGGGCCTTCCCCGGATCGAGCCTGCAACCGGCAAGAGCGTCGCCATCGTCGGCAGCGGGCCGGCCGGCCTTTCGGCTGCGGGAGATCTCGTCCAGAAGGGCCATCGCGTTCGCGTCTTCGAGGCGCTCCACGAGCTCGGCGGCGTTCTCGTCTACGGCATCCCCGAGTTTCGCCTGCCCAAGTCGATCGTCAGGGAAGAGGTCGATAATCTGCGCCGCATGGGCGTGGAGTTTGAAACCAATGTGGTCGTCGGCAAAAGCGTCACCCTGGACGAGCTGATGCGCGTGGAGGGCTACGACGCCATCTTTGTTGCCACCGGCGCCGGACTGCCCGTCTTCCTCGGTGTGCCCGGCGAGCACCTCAACGGCGTCTACTCGGCCAACGAGTTCCTGACCCGCACCAACCTCATGCGTTCCTACCGCTTCCCCGAGTTCGACGGGCCCATCTACGACTGCCGCGACCGCGACGTGATCGTCGTCGGCGGCGGCAATACCGCCATGGACGCGGTGCGCACCGCCCGCCGTCTCGGCGCAAAAACCGCCACCCTCGTCTACCGCCGCTCCGAGGCGGAGATGCCTGCGCGCGTCGAAGAGGTAAAACACGCCCGCGAAGAGGGGATCGAGTTCCGCATGTTGACCAATCCCATCGAGTTTCTCGGCGATGAGAAGGGCTGGCTCACCGGCGCGCGTTGCGTGCGCATGCAGCTCGGCGCGCCCGATGAGAGCGGCCGGCGTCGTCCCGCTCCCGTCCCCGGCTCTGAAGCCATCCTCCCCGCTCATGTCGCCATCATCGGCGTCGGCACCACCGCCAACCCCCTCATCCAGAGCACCACTCCCGATCTCGCTACCAACAAGTGGAACTACATCGTCGCCCATCCTGAAACCATGCGCACCCCCAAACGCGGCGTCTTTGCCGGCGGCGACATCGTCACCGGCGGCGCCACCGTCATCCTCGCCATGGGCGCCGGCCGCAAAGCCGCCCGGGGCATCGATGAGTATCTGCGCACCGGAGAGTGGGACAAGGAACACGCGAACAAACTCTAGCCGTCTCGCCGGCCCCGCTGGCGCTGCTTGCTCTCATCGCCCCACCGGCTTCTTCCGGCCTCGTCGCGTCCGCGTGTCCTGATCCCTGCCGCCACGCCTTCCGTCTATAAAAAATGGGCGGCAAGGCCATCGCCTCGCCGCCGCCCTGTCCCTGGGTTGTCTTCAAGGTGTTGCAGTCTTGCTCAAACCTGGTTCGCATCCGCGGATCGTGGTGCATGCGGCTTGCCATCGGCGGCGCGCGGCCGCTCAGGATTCTCTCATCCCCGGCGTTATTGCAGCAGCTTGGTCACTTCCTGTTGCACCTGGTTGGCCTGCGCCAGTGCCGCAATGCCCGTCTGGCTCAGAATCTCGTACTTCGACATGTTCGACGTCGCGGATGCGTAGTCGGTGGCCTGGACCGCGTTCTGCGCCGAGACGATGTTCTCCTGCTGCGTGCTCATCACCTGGCTGATCGAATTCAGCGTGTTGATCTGCGCCCCGATGTAGCCGTCCTGCGAGGCAACGTCGGCAATCGCCTCATTAATCAATGTCAGCGCCGACTGCGCATCGCTCGTGTCCAGCAGATCCGTCCCGCTCAGCGACACGCCCGCGCCGTCGGAGTAGCTCATCGTCGCGGTTCCGGTCGTGCTCGTGGCCGTTCCCGCCTGGACCGGCTGCGCCGTCGTCTGTCCGTTGGTTGCATCCTGCAGGTCGCTGGCGCTGATCCCATCGGCATAAGCCGCCGTCGCCGTGTAAACCTCCGGCTTGCCGTCCGTCGTGTCGGTCAGGTTCGACGTGACCGTCAGCGCAGCGCTCGACCCCGCGGAGCTGGCCAGCGTCAACGCTCCGCCCGCGTCGCTTACCGTCACTCCCAGTCCCGTGTCGGCCGTGATGTAGGCCGCCAGATCCGCCACCGTCGTGCCGCCCTCGGCTGCGCTCACCGCCGACATCTGCACCGTCTGCGTGGCCCCGTTCCCGGCCTTGAAACTGATCGATCCCGTCAGGTCGTCGGTGTTCAGTATCCCGGAGTTCGTCAGCATTCCCCTGTAGCTCGACGTGCTCGGCGAACTGCCCGCGCCGACCGAACCGGTAATCATGATGCCGGTGTCGGTTCCCGTCTGCAGCGCGTCGCCGGCGATCGCCGCGGTCGTCAGGCTGGCCGTCAGGCCTAGTCCGGAGTTGTTGATGGCCTCGATCATGCCCTGCACCGTGTCCGCATATGCAGTGCCCGCGCCCGCCGAGATGGTCGTCGTCTGCAGCGTGCCGGAACCGTTCATCGTCGTGACCGAGATCGAAGAGGTCGCCGCCGCAAGCGCATGCGTCGACGTGGCCGCTGCGGTGCCCGTGGCTGTCAGATCGATAAAGACGTTGCCCGACGTCTGGCTGGTGCTGTACGACATCGAGCCGTTCGAGTCGCCAATGCTGCTCGCGCTCAACGACCGGATATACAGCTCGTCGATCGACCCGCCCGCCGTCGATGAGTCTCCGGTGTAAATCGCCGTCCCGGTTCCGGTGAACACCTGCTCCTGGTTGTAGGTCGTCGTCGATCCAATGTTTGCGACCTCGGCCATGATCGATTGATATTCCTGGTTCGCTGCGGCCTCCTGGGTGCTGTTCAGCGTGCCGTTTGAAGCCTCGGTCGCCAGCGTGATCGCCCGGTTCAGCAGGCTCGTCACCTGTGACAGCGCCCCGTCGGCCACCTGCAGCAGACCCACGCCTTCGGTTGCGTTCGTCTCCGACTGCGTCAGCGCCGCCGAGTTCGCTCCCAGCCCGTTCACCAGTGACAGCCCCGCCGCGTCGTCCGCTCCGGAGTTGATCCGCGACCCCGAAGACAACTGCTGCAGCACCGTCTGCAGGCTGTTGTTCGTGTTGTTCAGATTGTTCTCGGCGTAGATCGCCGACAGATTGTTCAATACACCGAGGGCCATGGTTCAACTCCTTCTTCACCCTGCCCATCCCGCGGCTGCCCGCCGTCCAGCGCCCTTGCGCCGCATCGTCCGGATGGGTCTGTTTGCATCCACCCCATTCATCGGTGCCCGTCCGGATAACTTTAGTCACGGCGTTAATTTTTTTTCTGGCCTTATCTGTCGCGCTCTCCATCAAACTGTCCGGCTCTCGCGCAGCGCCTGTTCGCCTGTGCTGCAACCTCTGTCGCGTCACGCGACACGCCGATGTCGCAGAATCGTGCAGCCCCGCGCCCCGCCGCCATCAACACAAAGCCCTCCGGCGCGCCGGAGGGCTCCATCTGCATGCGGAAACCCGGGGCTATGCCGGCCGGCGCGGCTTGTAGCCCGACACGCCGTAATACACCACGAAGGCGTAGCATACGATGATCAGCACAAACGCATGCTGAATCCCCATGTGATCCGCCATCAGCCCGAACAGCGGCGGTATCACCGCTCCGCCCACATTGCCGATCGTGATCACTCCCGACCCCTTGCTGGTCAGTGGCCCCAGCTCCGCGATCCCCAGCGCGAAGATCGTCGGATACATGATCGAGTTGGCAAGGCCGCACAATACCAGGCATCCCACCGCCATCGGACCCGTCAGCGCCATGCCCGCAACCATCAGCAGCACTCCCAGGATTCCTAAAACCACCAGCAGCTTCTCCGGCCGGATCTTCGTCATCAGCGCGCTGCCGATAAACCGCCCGACCATGATCAGCAGGTAGTACACCGTCACCAGAAACCCGGCAACCTTCACGTCGCTGATGCCCTGCTCCTGCGCAAAGCGCACCCCGATCGCCGCCAGCGCAATCTCATCCCCCACATAGAAAAAGATCCCGACCATCCCCAGCACGACATGCCGGTAGCTCCAGATCGAACGCTCATTGGCCGCGCCTGCCTCGCTCGGCCGGAACGCCCGCGTCAGGTTCACCGTCGGCAGGTGCAGCCCCATCACCATAAAGCCCAGCACAAACAGCGCCGCCGCGATCACGATGTACGGAACAATCAGCATGTGCGCCTGTTCCGTCGCGCTCCCGCGCTGCCGGGCCCCGGTCAGGATAAATATCGTGGCCACCACCGGAGCCAGCGCCGACGCGCCGGAGTTGAACGCCTGCGCCAGGTTGACCCGCAGCGCCGCGCTCTGTTCCGGGCCCAGAATCGCTGCATAGGGATTGGCCGAGGTCTGCAGCGCGCACACCCCCGTCGCCAGAAGAAAGATCGCGCCCAGCGTCAGCGGAAAGCTCACCTGGTGCGCTGCCGGTATAAACGCCAGCGCGCCGGCCACCATGATGAACAGCGAGATCACCATGGTCTTCTTGTAGCCGACCTTCTCGATCAGCTTGCCCGATGGAACTGAGAAAATCAGATACGCCAGAAACCATGCCGCTGTGGCCAGCATCGCCGATCCGTAACCCAGCGCAAAGGTCTCCTTCAGCTTGCCCACCAGCTGGTTGTTCAGGCTCGTGAGAAAACCGAAAATACCGAACAGCGCCGTGACAATGATGAAGGGAACCGTGTAATTGGGCGTACTCGGCCGAGCCGCCGGATTGGAGCGCGTTGCCATAGACGATCTTCCTCCACGTGGTTCCAAAGCACAGGTTGAATGGTTCCGCAATCACTCTACTGATCGGGGGCCCGTCCAGTCCAGAATATTTTGAAAATGTTTTCATCGCAGCCGCGGATTTTCATCCGCCCGCCACCCTCCTGTCCCGGCCGTCCCGGCGTTCCCACTTCCATTTACACTGGGAATGCATGATTCCTACGCTTACCTGGACCCCTGAGGGCGTCCGTTTTCTCGATCAGACCAGGCTCCCGCTCGAAGAGAGTTACGTCCTTGCTACAACCAGCGAACAGGTGGCGGACGTAATCGTCACCATGGTCGTGCGCGGCGCGCCCGCCATCGGCGTCTCTGCCGCTTACGGCGTCGTCCTCGGCGTCATGAACACCCGTGCCCGCTCCGTTGCGGAGTTCCGTCCCGAGTTCGAGCGCATCTGCGCCCGCCTGGCGGCGACCCGGCCCACCGCGGTGAACCTCTTCTGGGCCATCGACCGCATGAAGAGCCTCTTCGCGGCCCTGGCCGCGGCGGACGTTCCGCTGGACGAAATCAAACAGAAGCTATTGGCCGAAGCCCACCTCATGTACCAGGAGGACATCGCCGCCTGCAAGACCATGGGTGCGTTTGGCGCCGACCTCATGCCCGACCAGGGCGGTGTGCTCACCCACTGCAACGCCGGCGCTCTGGCGACCTGCGGCTACGGCACCGCTCTCGGCGTCATCCGCGCCGCCGTCGAGCGCGGCAAGAACATTCAGGTCTACGCCGATGAAACCAGGCCGTTCCTTCAGGGCGCGCGCCTCACCGCCTGGGAACTCATGGCCGACCGCATCCCCACCACCGTCATCTGCGACAACATGGCGGCCAGCCTCATGCGCCAGGGAAAGATTCAGGCCGTCGTCGTCGGCGCCGACCGCATCGCCGCCAACGGTGATGCCGCCAACAAGATCGGCACTTATAATGTCGCCATTCTGGCGCGCGAGCACGGCATCCCGTTCTACGTGGCCGCGCCCTGGTCCACCATTGACATGGCCACGCCCACCGGCGACCAGATCCCCATCGAGGAGCGGCCCGCCACGGAGGTGACTCATCACGCCGGAAAGCAGGTCACGCCCCACGGCGTCGGCATCCGCAATCCGGCCTTCGATGTGGCCCCGGCCCGCTATATTACGGCCATCATCACGGAACGCGGCGTCCTCCGCGCGCCCTATCCGGACGCGCTCCGGCAGATGGAATCCGCCGCGCGCTCCTGAGGCGTTTCTTCCTGACAAGGTTTCTTCTGCCGCCGCTCCCGGCCTCCGCTGCATCTCCGAGGTCGGGAGCGGCGTAGCTATGCCGGCGTGCGCACCTCGCTCGAGGTGCCTCCCGCCGCAGGAACGTAGCACTTTGCCGTGTAGTCCATCACCATGCGGTCGGCGTTGAAGCGCCATCCCAGGGTCCGGATCGTCCGCTTCATGCGCTGGATCCAGCCGCGCGGCAGCCCGTCGCGATCGCGGCTGTAGTAGAGCGGAATCACTTCGCCCAGAAGCGCCTGGTACAGCGCCTCGCCATCCCGCCTGTCGTGCACGTCCATGTCCGTGTGTGTCCGTCCCGATCCAATCGCAAAACCGTTCAGCCCGTCGTACGCCTCCGCCCACCACCCGTCCAGGATCGAAAGATTCAGGCCGCCGTTCAGCACCACCTTCATCCCGCTCGTCCCCGAGGCTTCCAGCGGACGCCGCGGATTGTTCAGCCACACATCCACTCCCTGCACCAGGTAGCGCCCCACATTCAGGTCGTAGTCTTCGATAAACACAAACTTGTCCGCGAAATCGGCGTTGCGCATCATCTCCGCAATCTGCTGCAGCACCCGTTTGCCCGGCTCATCGTGCGGATGCGCCTTGCCCGCAAAGACAAACTGCACCGGCCGCTGCGCGTCGTTCACCATCAGCGCCAGTTGCTCCATGTCCGCCAGCAGCAGGTTGGCCCGCTTGTACGTCGCGAACCGCCGCGCAAATCCGATCGTCAGCGCGTCCGGTGACAGCGCGCGGTCCAGCCGCTTCAAGTCGGTCTCTGTCTCCCCGCGCCGGTGCGCCTGCTCGCGCATCCGCCGGCGCACAAAGTGAAAGAGCTGCGCCTTCAGTCCCAGGTGCGTCTCCCACAGTTCGCCGTCATCCACGGTCTCGATCGCCTCCCACGTGTGGGCTCGGCCGCTGGCGCGGTGCCAGCCCACGCCAAGATGACGATCGTAGAGCCGGCGCATCTGCGGAGCCAGCCACGACGGTACGTGCACGCCGTTGGTCACGTGCCCAATCGGCGCCGCGTCTTCTGATCCGTCCGGGTACAGTCCCCTCCACATCGCGCGCGAAACCTCGCCGTGCAGCGAGCTCACCGCATTCACCCGTCGCGCCAGCTTCAGGCCCAGCACCGTCATGCAGAACGGCTCCCCGTACTCGGTCGGATGTTCGCGGCCGAACCCCATCAGGTTCTCGTGCGTAATCCCCAGTTGCTCCCGCAGCGGGCCCAGGTGCTCCTCGATCAGATCCGCGCTGAAGCGATCGTGACCCGCTGGAACCGGCGTGTGCGTCGTAAACACAACCTCCCGCGGAATCTGCCGCGCCGCCGCGTAAAAATCCAGCCCCTCTTCTTCCATCCGCAGCCGTATCGCTTCGAACACCGCAAATCCGCTGTGCCCCTCGTTCAGGTGCAGCACCCCGGGCGTAATTCCCATCGCCTTGAGCGCGCGCATTCCTCCCACCCCAAGCAGCAGCTCCTGCCGGATTCGCGTGCGTGCATCCCCGCCGTAGAGCCGCGATGTGGTCTCAAGATCCTCCGGTGCATTGCCCGCAACGTTCGAGTCCAGCAGCAGCAGGTCGCAACGCCCCACCCGCACCCGCCACACCTTCGCCCGGATCGAGCTGCCGCGCGTCGCAATCTCTACCACCACCGGCTCGCCGTTGGCCCCGATCGCCGGCTGCATCGGCAGCTGGTTCACGTCATTCGCCAGATAATCCTCATGCTGCCAGCCTTTTTCGTCCAGCCGCTGCCGAAAGTAGCCCTGCCCGTAGAAAAGTCCGATCCCCACCAGGGGAATGTCCAGGTCCGAGGCGCTCTTGATATGGTCGCCCGCCAGAACCCCCAGACCCCCAGAGTAGACCGGCAGCGACTCGTGCAATCCAAACTCGGCCGAAAAGTACGCCACCGGCCGCGGCCGCAACACCCCCGCGTGATTCGCGCCCCACGTGTGGTCCTCGTGCAGATACTCTTGCATCCGC
>JAKCDN010000093.1 GCA_021841795.1 Acidobacteriota bacterium
CGGAAAAAGCGGGGGATCCAGTTCGCAGACGGGATCGACCGAAAAGAAGGCCGGGACAGAGAGCAAGCCCGAGGCAAAGAGCGCGGGCAGCAGCGAGTCCAGCTCGACGAGCTCGACGGCAACCCCGACTTCCGGGGCATCCGGGACGGCGAGCTGATCGCGGAGCGCGAAGCCACTCTGTCGTACCACCATGGAGTTCTTGCAGCGCAAGGCTCCGGCATCCACTCCAACTCTCCGCACGCGGCCGCGGCAACGCCTACGCAGTCTGCGGCAGGCCATGAACCATCGTGGGCGATATTTCTTACGTTGCATGCGCATGACTTTGGCGCCGATCTTTGGCCGCCGGTGAAGGGCCTTGCGTGCATGGGAATTTGCGCGGCGCAGGCCGAGCGGCGCGCCCTGAAACGGCTACCATAGTCTCTGATGGCGCTTTTCGATTCAATTCCGTCGCCTGTGGAGCATGCGGATTCCGCTGCTCTTGAGTGGGAACCGCTGCTGAAACTGGTGGCGGGGCATGCCGCATCGTCCGTAGGACGCGATGCGATTCTTGCGCTGCAGCCCTCGACCGACGAGGCGTGGATTGCGCGCCAGCACCGGCTGGTGAGCGAGATGCGCCTGCTGATCGAGGAGCAGGTGTCGATTGCTCTGGGCGGCCTGCTGGACCCGACGCAGCTTGCGGCCAAGGCGCAGATCGACGGTGCGGCTCTGGAGGCGGTGGAGTTGCAGAGCCTGGCGCGGCTGGCGAACGATGTGGCTTCGTGGCAGTCGATTCTGCGCGAGCCGCCTGCGCGGCTGGTGGGCAAGCTGGCAGGGCTGGCGGAGATGTCGGCAGGGTTGACGGCGAGTCTGCGTCCGCTGGCGGAATCGATTGAGCGCAAGATTGAGCCGGACGGTTCGCTGGCCGACGATGCCTCGCCGGAGCTGAACCGCATTCGGCGCGAGCAGGAGCGCCAGCAGCGCGCCATCGAGGAGAGTTTGCGCACGGCACTGCGCAAGCTGACGGGCGAAGGCGCGACACAGGAGGATCTGATCACGATCCGCGGAGAGCGGTTTGTGATTCCGGTGCGCGCGGAGTTGAAGAGGCGCGTGGCGGGCGTGATTCACGGGGCGAGCTCCTCGGGGCAAACGGTGTATGTGGAGCCGCTGGAGACGATCGAGCAGAACAATGAACTGGTGCGGCTGATCGAGGAAGAACAGGCCGAGATTCACCGTATTTTTGTCGCGTTGACGCGGCAGGTGGCGGGCTACGCGGACAGCCTGGTTGAGGGGGCGCAAGTGCTTGCGCGGGTGGACAGCCTGCTGGCGCGGGCGCGGTTTGGGCGGGCGTTCCAGTGCGTAGGGCCGATTTTGGGGCAGGAGCGGCTGCACATTGAGAGCGGCCGCCATCCGTTGCTGGAGAAGCGATTGCGCACGACGGGGGGCACGGTTGTTCCGCTGCATCTGGAGCTGGCGAACGAGGCGCGGCAACTGATTATCAGCGGGCCGAACACAGGCGGAAAGACGGTGGCGCTGAAGACTACGGCGCTACTGGCGATGATGGCGCAGGCGGGCATTCCGGTGCCGGCGGCGTCCGCGAGCTTCCCGGTGTTTACGGCGTTTCTGGCCGATATAGGCGATGCGCAGTCGATCGAGGCGGCGCTGTCGACGTTTTCCGCGCATATTACGAATCTGGACCGGCTATCGCGGTATGCTGATGAGCGGTCGCTGGTGCTGCTGGACGAGTTGGGTTCGGCGACCGATCCGGAGGAAGGATCGGCGCTGGCGGTTGCCGTGGCCGCTTACTTTCTTGCGCGGAAGGTGTGGACGCTGATATCGACGCATCACACGTCGCTCAAGGTCTATGCGGCCAATACAGACGGAGTGCGCAATGCGGCCGCGGGCGTGGATGACAGGACGCTGGCGCCGAACTACGAGTTTCACCTGGGCGTGCCGGGGGCTTCAGCGGGTATCCAGACGGCGGAGCGGCTGGGGCTGAATGGGGCGATCATCGCGGCGGCACGCGCGAGGCTGGGCTCGCAGCAGGCGGATATTGCGCGCTTCCTGGACAAACTGCATAGCGAACTGGCGCAGCTGGAGGTGGAAAGGAAGGCGGCACGGGAGCAGCAGTACGGGCTGAACCAGGAGCGCAAAAGGCTGGAGCGCGAGGGCGATGCGGAGATACGCAATCGCGTGCGGGAGCTGGAGGCGAAGCTGGCTTCGCTGATGAAGGAGTTCGAGTTCCAGATGCGCGAGAACGTGCGCGCGATCGAGGACCGGGCGGCGCAACAGAAGCTCTCGAAGGAGGCCGAGCGGCGGATCACGCGGCTGCGGCGGGAGTTCCAGGAAAGCTTCAATCAGACCGTGGTTGCGCATCGCACGGGAGCGGACGAGGGCGACCAGCATGCGCAGCCTCATGTGCTGCGCCACATTGCGGTCGGCGACCGGGTGCTCATCAAATCAATGGGCAAGGTTGGCGTGGTGCAGCGCGAGGTGGAAAAGGATCTGTTCGAGATCGCGCTTGGCCCCATCAAAATGCGCGCCAAGCGGGATGAACTGGCGGAGTCGAGCGGCGCGGCGGCGAAGATCGATCCGCTGGCGGCGGCGCGGCGGCAGAAGGGCGTGCATGTTTCGGTGAGCAGCGAGAACAGCGACGCCATGCGCACAGAGATTAACCTGATCGGGCGCACGGTGGACGAGGCGACGGACGAGCTGGAAAAGTATCTGGACCGCGCGTTTCTTGCCGGCCTCGCAAAGGTGCGCGTGATCCACGGGCACGGGGCCGGGATTCTGCGGCGGGGCGTGCGCGAGTACCTGAAGGGGCATCCGCACGTGGCGGGAGTTGAAGAGGCTCCGCAGAACGAAGGCGGGCAGGGAGCGACGCTGGTGGAGCTGCGGCAGTAAGCGCGGGCGGCCGGTTTTCCGCTTCAGACGAGCGGCCGCAGGGCTCCTGCCTCCGCTGGTGGGGGAGGAAAAATATTTTGGATAGATCCTGCAAATAAGTTGCTTATTTTCAGCAACCTGCGTGGTGGAAAATTGGCTAAAATATTTCTTTTCAATGGTTTGTGGCCAGAATCTAGATGGCAAAGGAGTTAGAGGCGGTTCTGCGCCGGCTCGTGCCTGCAAGTCATTGACTTTTAAGGATTCGATCTTACCTCCCGATCAGGGTTGTTTTTGCGCTCAAACAGCGACCGGCGCGTGGGCGCGCCGGTCTGCCTGCAGTTCAGTCTGGGAATAGTTTAGCGAACTTGAAGAAATGATCGGCAAATCGGGTGAAGGAAATTTTGGGCGGCGGTTTGCGGGCGTGGCTTGGCTCGGATGATGTCCGAAGCCCGGCTGGCGGAGTGGTTCCGGTCTTTTATGGCAGCGAGCGAAGAAGCCGGCGCAAGCTGATTTCGTGTTGCAGCCGCCGCTCATGCCATGGCCTCGCGGCCCATGGGTTCGAAGACGAGCTGGTTGGAGTTGCGGTCGGCGTCGATTCTGACGTGGGCGCCGTGGAGGACTTCGCCGTCGAGGATCTTGATGGCGAGGGGGTTCTGGACCATGCGCTGCAGGGCGCGCTTGAGGGGGCGCGCGCCGTAGGCCACGTCGGAGCCGGAGGCGAGGATGAGCTGACGCGCGGATTCGGTGAGCTCGATGGAGATGGCGCGGTCTTCAAGCAGCTTGCCGACTTCGTTGAGGCGCAGGTCGAGGATGCGGCTGAGCTGCGCGTTGCCGAGGGGCTTGTAGATGACGATGTCGTCGACGCGGTTCAGGAACTCCGGCCGGAAGTGCTCGCGCAGAGTGCGCATGACGCTCTCGCGGGCCATGTCGAAATCATGGTCGGTTTTGAGGGCGTCGCCGGCGAGCATGGCCGCGCCGAGGTTCGAGGTCATGATAAGGACGGTGTTTTTAAAATCCACGGTCCGGCCCTTGGAGTCAGTGAGGCGGCCGTCGTCCATGACCTGGAGGAGGACGTTGAAGACGTCGGGGTGCGCTTTTTCGATCTCGTCGAAGAGGATGACGGCGTAGGGGCGGCGATGGATGGCTTCAGTTAACTGGCCGCCTTCGTCGTAACCGACGTATCCGGGGGGCGCGCCGATGAGGCGAGCGACGGCGTGTTTTTCCATGTACTCGCTCATGTCGATGCGCACCATGGCCCGATCGTCGTCAAAGAGGAACTCGGCGAGGGCGCGGGCGGTTTCGGTTTTGCCGACGCCGGTTGGCCCAAGGAAGATGAACGAGCCAATCGGCCGCCTGGGATCGCTCAGGCCGGCGCGGGAGCGGCGAATGGCGTTGGCGACGACGCCGAGGGCGGCGTCCTGGCCGACGACGCGCTCGCGCAGGCGCTCTTCCATGTGGACGAGTTTCCGGACTTCGCCCTCGAGCATGCGGCTGACGGGAATGCCGGTCCAGCGAGAGACGATTTTGGCGATGTCCTCTTCGTCGACTTCTTCTTTCAGCATGCGCGCGGGTCCGGAGTTGCCTTCCTGCAGGGCGTTGAGGCTCTTGAGCTCGGCTTCGAGTTTGGGCAGATCGCCGTACTGGATCTGCGCGGCGCGTTCGAGCTGGCCTTTACGGGTTTGCTCTTCCATCTCGAAGCGGAGGGTTTCGATTTTTTTCTTAGTTTCAGAGATGCGCGTGATGGCTTCGCGCTCCCTGGTCCAGCGGGCGCGCAGGGAAGTGATCTGCTCGCGGAGGTTGCCGACTTCGTGCTCGACGGCTTTGAGCCGCTCCTTGCTGCCGGCGTCGGTTTCGCGCTTGAGGGCGGCGCGCTCGATTTCGAGCGAGGTGGCCTGGCGCTCGAGCTGATCGATCTCAGTAGGCACACTGCCGATCTGGATGGAGAGCGAGGCGGCGGCTTCGTCAACGAGGTCGATGGCCTTGTCGGGCAGGAAGCGATCGGAGATGTAGCGGTGCGAGAGCGTGGCGGCGGCGACGATGGCCGCATCCTTGATGCGGACGTTGTGGTGCTGCTCGTAGCGGTCTTTGAGGCCGCGCAGGATGGCGATGGTGTCTTCGACGTTGGGCTCGCCGACGTAGACGATCTGGAAGCGGCGCTCGAGGGCGGCGTCTTTCTCGATGTACTTGCGGTACTCGTTGAGGGTGGTGGCGCCGATGGCGCGCAGCTCGCCGCGGGCGAGAGCCGGCTTGAGCATGTTGCTGGCGTCGATGGCGCCCTCGGCGGCGCCGGCGCCGACGAGGGTGTGCAGCTCGTCGATAAACAAAACGACCTGGCCGTTGGATTCTTCGATCTCTTTCAGGACGGCCTTGAGGCGGTCTTCAAACTCGCCGCGGTACTTGGCGCCGGCGAGCATGGAGCCGAGATCGAGGGCGATGACGCGCTTGTCGCGCAGGCTCTCGGGGACGTCGCCGGAGACGATGCGGCGGGCGAGGCCCTCGACGATGGCGGTTTTGCCCACGCCGGGCTCGCCGATGAGCACGGGATTGTTTTTGGTGCGGCGGCTCAGCACCTGAATGACGCGACGAATCTCCTCGTCGCGGCCGATGACGGGATCGAGCTTGCCGCGGCGGGCGAGGTCGGTGAGGTCTTTGGCGTATTTTTCGAGGGCCTGGAACTTGGCCTCGGGGTTCTGGTCGGTGACGCGCTGTGAGCCGCGGATGGCCGAGAGGGCTTTGAGAATGGCGTCGCGGGTAGCGCCGAGCGCGGCCAGGGCGTCACGGGCGGGGTCGCTCCGGAGGCCGGCGACGCCGAGGAGCAGGTGCTCGGTGGAGACGTAATCGTCCTTGAAGCCGGTGGCTTCCTTGAAGGCCTGTTCGAGGGCTTTGTTGAGCGCGGCGCCGACGCCGGGCTGCGCGTCCGCACCGGCCACGCGCGGCAGCTTCTCCTGAATGGAGTGCAGGTCGCTTTCAAGGCGCTCGATGGGCACGCCGATCTTCTCAAGAACGGCGGGGATGACGCCTTCGCGGTCTTCAACGAGGGCGAGCAGCAGGTGCACGGGCGCGAGCTCGGGGTTGCCGAATTCAGCGGCGCGCGACTGCGCGGCCTGCATTGCCTGCTGCGATTTGACGGTGAATTTGTCCCAACGAATAGCCATAAAAACTCCGGTGGTCAGTGGGCAGGGGGCAGTGATCAATGTCCGCCGATTGCTGCCGTATTGATTTGCCTGCGTCCCTGACTCCAGGCGCTGCCGGTGCCGGGCGGATGCACAATGAGGCTGCCTGGAAAGAGAAAGATGAAGTTATAAAGCAGGCTTGAATCGTTCATTCAAATTTCCGTTCTGCGGAGCTCACGAGCGAGCTATCAGAAGTATGCGCTCAGGCATGCGCGGCTGGAAGAAGAAAACTTCCGCCAGCCGCGCATGCCGACCGGTGACTACTGACAACGGACAAGTGCTTTTTACGCCGCCAGTTTGCCGCCCACGCTGACCTTGATCTGCTTGGGCTGGGCTTCGGGCTTTTTCTTGAGCTCGAGCTTGAGCACGCCGGCGTCGTACTTGGCGTCGATCGAGTCGGTATCGACGGTGGTGGGCAGCGTGAAGGCGCGATAGAAGCTGCCGTAGCGGCGCTCGATGCGATGGAAGTTCTCCTCTTTCTCTTCGGCGGCGAACTTGCGCTCGCCCTTGACGGTGAGGGTGTTGTTTTCGACGCTCACGTCAAGATCCTTTTCCTGAATGCCGGGCACTTCGAGCTTGATGACGACTTTTTTCTCGTCCTCGTAGACGTCGACGGCGGGCACAAAGCTGGCCGTGGTCAGTGCGCCTTCGGTTTCAGGGTTGAGATTGCCGAAGATCGAGTTGAGGCGGTTCTGGAGCGAGACGACTTCGCGAAAGGGATCCCAACGAGTGATGGCCATATGGATATTCCTCCTGGTGGATCGAAGATTTTTGGATGGGCGGGAGTTGGGCTCACCGCCGCTCAATCCATCTGATGGAACTATAGCACAAATGATTCATAAAATATGAGCGCATTACGCTAATATTAAACAAATGCGGGAAAATCGTATTCATTTTCAGTTACTTACAGGCGCAATTTTTTCATCGGAAGCGGCGGAGATTACGCGGGCGGGTTTCTGGCGCATGTAGATGATGGGGAAGGCGGGCGTCGGAGGAGGGTGAGCGCGGCGTTTCGGTGTTTGCGATTGATGGCCCGGGTGGCGTGGACGCTGCGTTTCGCGGGCACGGAAGCCGAGCGCATGACGGTCATGGGACGCGGGGCGTCTACAATAGGTTCTTCATGTCGAATCTGCATGGCGCTCTGACAACAATCAATTGGCACTGGGTATGGCTTGTGGTGGCCGCATTTCTGGCCGGCGTGTTGAACGCCGTGGCCGGGGGCGGTTCGTTCCTGTCGTTTCCGGCGCTGCTGGGCATGAAGATCCTGCCTATCGAGGCCAACGCTACCAATACGGTGGCGATCTGGCCGGGGCAGTTGACCTCGATTGCCGCCTACTGGCCGGATGTGCGCCGGAATCTGCGCGCGGCGGTTTGGATGGGGGCGGCTGGGCTCGTGGGCGGCAGCGTGGGGGCCCTGGTGCTTCTGATGACGCCGCAGCGAACTTTCATGCGTCTGGTGCCGTGGCTGCTGCTGTTCGCGGCATGCACCTTTGCGGCGAGCGGGCCGGTGACGCGGGCTCTGGATCGGCTGAAGATCAAGCGCCGCGCGCGCGCCGGAGTCGGTGAGGTTCATGCGCCGCAGCGGCTGCCTCTGTTGCTGGCGGCCACGGTGGTGAGTTTTTACGTGGGCTACTTCGGCGCGGGCGCGGGTTTTCTTTTTATGACCATGCTTGCGGTTCTGGGCTACGAGGATATTCACGCCATCAACGCGCTGAAGGTGGTAGCCAACACGCTGGCGAACGGGATTGCATTCATCATCTTCATTGTGGACGGACAGGTGGTGTGGCGGCTTTGCCTTGCGGCGATGGTGGCGGCGGCGATCGGCGGCTACGTTTCGGCGAGCCTGGCGCGCCAGATACCGCGGCCGGTGCTGCGGGGTCTGGTGGTGGCGATCGGGCTGGGAATGGCGGCGTGGTTTTTCTGGAAGCAGTGAGAGCCGGTGCAGGAGCCGGCGAGATGCGGCCGGCGATGCTCTTGTAAACTTGTATATATGAGCCACGAAGGCATTCGCTTCTCAACCAAGGAAGATCAGGCGCGGCAGGAGGAAGAGAACCGTCCGCTGCCGAAGATCGCCATTACGCCGGAGAAGGTAAGGGTGCTGATGACGGAAGGCAAGGGCCTGGAGATTGACTGGGTGGATGGGCACCGGAGCGCCTGGGGTTTTGCGTGGCTGCGCGAGGCCTGTCCGTGCGCGACGTGCCTTGAAGAGCGCAAGCAGGAGGGGCGGAAGCCGGGCCAGGCGAAGGCGAAGCCGGCCGCGCTGCTGCCGATGTATACGCCGCCGCCCAAGCCGGAGAGCGTGATTCCGGTGGGCCGTTACGCAATCCAGTTCAACTGGCTCGATGGGCACACGGGCGGGATCTATTCGTGGGAGTATCTGCGGCGGGTCTGCCAGTGCCGGGAGTGCGAGTTCGAGCGCAGCGAGACCACGGGCGCGCCGAACTGACGCAGGTCAGCGCCATGCCTTCGGCGTCGCTCCCCTGAGCGCTTACCAAGCGAACACATGTGTCTGGACGGGCATTCAGGGCAGGCGCGAACCGGGGCTTCGTCCGGGCGGCGGTTTTCTGCGCATGGGGATGGGCGGATGCAGGCCGGGAGCGAGCGCACATCACTGAGCAGCGGTGGCTGTCTTCTACAATCAGCACATGAGGATCGGGTTTCTGGGTTTGGGCCAAATGGGGACTGCGATGGCGAGGCATCTGCTTGCCGCAGGCCATGAGCTGCGGGTGTGGAACCGCACGGAGGGCAAGGCGGAGCCGCTGATCCGCGAAGGTGCGATTGCGGCGGGAACGCCGGCGGAGGCGGAGCTGGGCGCCGATGCGGTGTTCACGATGCTGTACGACGATGGGGCGCATGAAGAGGTGCTGTTCGGCGCGAACGGGTTGATGGATGCGATGAGCCCGGGGGTACTGCACATAGCCTGCAGTACGATCAGCGTGGCGCTGAGCGAGCGGCTGACTGCCGAGCATGCGCGGCGGGGGCACGAGTTTGTGGCCGCGCCGGTGTTTGGCCGGCCCAATGTTGCGGAAGAGGGGCGGTTGTGGATTGTGGCCGCGGGCGCAGAGAAGGCGCTGGCGAAGGCGCGCCCGCTGCTCGAACCGCTTTCACGAGGCATCTCGATTGTGGGAACGGAGCCGCGGCAGGCGCATGCGGTGAAGCTGGGCGGGAATTTTCTGATCTCGGCCATGATTCAGGCGCTGAGCGATGCGTTTGTGTATGCGGAAGGACAGGGGACGGATCCGGCGACGTTCATCGAGGCGGTGAACAGCGCGTTGTTCCAGTCGCCGTTCTATGCGGCGTACAGCAAAGTGATGCTGCATCCTCCGGAGCGGCCGGGGGCGACGATCGAGCTGGGCGAGAAGGATCTGCGGATGCTGCGGGAGGCGGCAGCCGGAGGTCATACGCGGTTGAGCCTGGCGGAGCTGCTGGCCGGGGTGTTTGCCGAGGCGCGCG
>JAKCDN010000094.1 GCA_021841795.1 Acidobacteriota bacterium
CTTGCCGGTCCACCGGCAGTTCACGAAGGAACCGCGCCGGAGATGACCGCGCCTGAAACTCGGCCCTGCGGCAGCGCATGCGTGTACAGGATCACGCTCAAAAATCCCTTCGCAGGCTGACGGCTGCGAACGTGGCCGGCCCGCTTACCCCGCGCCGTGCAAAAGCCTGCGATGAACCGGCCGCGCCGGCATGGCGCCGCATCGAAAACCGCTGCAGTGCCTTAGGAATTGCTGTAACGGACGGCAGCCGGCTTTTCAAAATGCGCCTCAATCTCTTCGAGGGTTTTACCTTTGGTCTCGGGAAGGAAGAAGATCGCGGCGATGAGATATACCACGGTGAATCCGGCGAAGAGGAAGAACATGGACGAGTAGCCATGCTTGCTTACGAACGGCAGAAAGATGGCGGCCAGCGTGGTGGAAACCATTTGATTAAGGACCAGGGCGACGCTCATTCCGTTGGAGCGGATGCGGGTGGGCATCAGTTCGCTGAGGGCGAGCCACACCACCACCCCCGGCCCCATGGCATAAAAAGCAATGAAGAGATAAAGCCCCAGCGCCACCAGCCAGCCGTGACTTGCGTCGGGCACGCCGCTCACGAGCGCCTTCTCAATCCTGAGCGGAGCGGTCTGCGCGGCGCGCAGGTTCGCGAACGGGTCTTTGAAGATGGCTTCAATGCGGTCTGCTGGCACGCAGGAGGCGCGGTCGATCGCAATGGGAACAGACGCCGCATCGTCGGAGCGGACAAAGTTGGTGGCGGCCGTAAAGTCGCCGTACGAATAGATGATGGCAAGCGAAGCGCGGCCGCTGTCGATGGCGTGGCCGCCGGCGGCATTCAGCAGCTTTTCCGCCTCGGCCGGATCAAAGCGCAGGGCCAGCTCCTGGCCGGGCGTCACCATGGCCTGAACGGCGGCGCGGCAATCCACGCCGGCCTTTTCCGTGGACCGGAAGAGCAGTCCCACGCCGGTCATGGCGACGATGATGCCGCTGGTGCCGGTGATAAGCAGAAATTTCCGGCCCTTGCGATCGACCAGCGCCATGCCCACCGTGGTCGCGAGGAAGTTCATGACCGTGAAGACGACGTAGCCCCAGTGCGAGGCGAAGTCGCTGAGGCCGCCCTGCATGAGGATGCCCGTGTTGTAGCCGATGACGGAGTTGATTCCCGTAGCGGTATTGCAGGCCAGGATGACGCAGGCCAGCAAAAAAGGAATGAGGTACTTGCGCCGGAGCAGCGACTCGCGCACCCGCTGGCCGGCCGCGGTGGCATGCGAGGCGGCGGCCATCTCTTCGATCTCCAGAGCCGCCTGCTCCGCCGTGCGCGAGCGCAGGAGCGCGGCATAGGCATGGTCCCGGCGATTGCGCCGGAAGAGCCACCGCGGCGACTCCGTGACAAAGATGCTCCCGAGCACAAACAGGAGACCGGGCGGCAGAGAGACCCAGAAGATGCTGCGCCAGGCATGATTCTCGAAGCGCGCGAGGGCGGCGGCGTTATTCAGCCTGGTGACGGCCTCGACGCGATAGCTGAAGTACATGCCGATGAGGGCGGCAGCGACAATGCCGAGGGTGAGCAGCCACTGGAAGACGGCCGTTCCCTTGCCGCGATGCGAGGCGGACAGGCACTCGGCAAGGTAGAGCGGAACCACGACGCCGACAAAGCCTGCGCTCATGCCCTGCAGGAGCCGGCCAAAGAAGAGGACAGCGAATCCGTGGGAGAGCGCGATAACGGGAATGCTTGCGGCAAAGGCGCAGCCGCTGAGGAGCATGAGCGGCTTGCGGCCCATCCAGTCGGCCAGCACGCCGGCAAAGAGGGTGGAGAGAACACTGCCCAGCAGCACCGCGGCCACGATCACGGAAAGCTCTGAGGCCGTCAGTCCGGAGGTAGCCGCAAGGTACGGATACGCGCCGCCGATGATGCCGACATCGATGCCGTAGAGCAGTCCGCCCAGCCCGGACACGAGAAGCAGAAAGGCGTTGTAGCGGCGAATGGCGGTGGAATCGAACGGTGCGGAAGAATGAGCCGGCGCGGCCGGAGCCGAAGAGCCTGTGACGTTCATTTTGTTTGAACCACCCCTCAGTACTCGGCTGCGGGGTTGCACCCGCATGGCCTGTCGCAGAGCAAAACCTGGCGATTCCTCAGTCTACAATGGACACATCGCGCGGTCGAAGACACGCAGAATCGCACGATCAGAAAGCAGGCCGGCCTTGGCGTCTTTTCGACTTCGTTTGCTCGCATCCCTTCCGCTTGTCGCGCTTTTTTGTCTTCTCGCGCCTTCCGGCGCGGCGCAGCCGCAGGTGAAGTTGCTGCCGGCGCCGCGCGAGGCAGATTTCAGCCAGATTGCCAAGTTTCCGGTGCGGGTTCTGGTCGCGGCGCCGGGGCGCAACGCTGAGGACGAATTTGCCGCGCAGGATCTGGAGAGCGCGATCAAGCGCATTGTTCCCTCGGCGGAAGAGACACGCGGCGCCGCGCCGCAGCCGCCCTATCGCATCACGCTTTTGCGCGAGGATGCAGCCGAAGGCAAGGCCGCTCTGGCGCGCGCGCACCTGGCGTTTGATCCGGCGATGGAGTCGGAGGGTTACGTGCTGATCGTGGGGGCGCACGAGGCTGTCATTATCGGCGCCACCAGCGCGGGCGTGTTCTACGGCGTGCAGACCATGAAGCAGCTGCTGCCCCTGCCGGGCGCGCCGCGGGTGCTGCCCACAGGAACGGTGCGCGATTGGCCGGCGATGCGCTATCGCGGCATCGACGACGATCTTTCCCGCGGCCCGTTTCCGACGCTCGCATTCCAGAAGAAACAGATTCGGGTGTTTGCGGCATTCAAGATCAATATCTATTCGCCCTACTTCGAGCACACGCTGCTTTATCCTGACCAGCCGCTGGCCGCGCCGCCAGGCTCGGCGATGACGCCCGACGAGGTCAAGGACCTGGTGGCCTACGCGCACCAGTACCACGTCACCATCGTTCCCGAGCAGGAGGCCTTTGGCCATTTGCATCACGTCCTGAAATATGAGCTGTACCAGGACGAGGCAGAGACACCGCACGGCCACGTGCTGGCGCCGGGCCAGGCCGGGACGCTGCCGCTCATCAAGGACTGGTTCACGCAGATCGCCAAAGAGTTCCCCTCGCCGTTTCTGCATATCGGCGCCGATGAGACCTTCGATCTGGGAATCGGCCGCACGCGCGACGCCGTGGAGCAAAAGGGCTACGGGCCTGTGTATATCGATTTCCTCAAGCAGATCCACGACGAACTTGCGCCGCTGAACCGCCGCCTGCTCTTCTGGGGCGATATCGGCGACGCCAATCCCGACGCGGTTGCAGCGCTGCCTAAAGACATGATCGCGGTGCCCTGGAATTACTGGAGCACCAGCGGCTTCGACAAGATGATTGAACCCTTCGCCAGGAATGGCATCGAAACCTGGGTCGCCCCCGGCGACGCGAACTGGAACGAGGTTTATCCCGTAGCCAAAACCGCGCTCTGGAACATTCAGGGCTTTATCCGCGACGGGCAACGGCTGGGCTCCACGGGCGCGTTAACCACGGTGTGGAACGACGATGGCGAGGGCCTCTTCAACATGGATTGGTACGGCGTGCTGTTCGGCGCGGTGGCGGCGTGGCAGCCCGGCGAGAGCAACATTGCCAACTACCAGGATGCGTACGCTGAGATCCTGCACCAGGACACGACAGGCAAGATCGATGCCGCGGAAAAGGAGCTGATGGCCGCGCAGGAGGCGCTGGGCGCGGCGAAGTCCGGCATGAATAGCGACGAGGTTTTCTGGCTGGATCCATGGAGCGCGAAGGGGCAGGATGTTTCATCGCGGCTGCTGCCGCAGGCGCATGCGCTGCGCATGCACGCCGAGCAGGCCATCGTGCTGCTCGACGAGGCGCGTACCGCCGACCCGAAACTGGCGGAGACCGATGCGCTGACCGCCATGGACCTCGGCGCGCGGCGGCTGGATTTTATCGGCCTCAAGTTCCAGCTTGCCCAGGAGATTGCCACGGCCTACGCGCAGGCGGTCGCGCAGGAGCACGACAAGACCCAGCGCAGGGACACGAGCAACATGCTGTCGGAGATCAGCAGCAACAATGGCCGCTGCCAGGATCTGCGCGACGGCTACTCTGCGCTGAAGGCGGAGTACAGCCAGGTGTGGCTGAGCGAGAATCGCCCGTACTGGTTGAACAACGTAACGGTTCGCTACGATCTCGAGATCGAGCGCTGGCAGCGGCGCGCCGACCGCTTTGAGACGGCAATCCGCGCCTGGTATGGCGGGACGGACCTGCCCGCGGGACCGGCCCTGGGCCTGCCGGCGGCGGCAACCTCGCACTGAGCGGAGCACTCCAAAAGAGGAACGCAGGTGCGCGGATCGGAACCAACTCGATAACCGGGTAAAACATTTTCTCCCGTATAAGGGTGCGCGCGATGCACACTAGATGTATGCAAGAGCGCACCCTTCAGGACGCTCTACCACGAGTCCTGCTGATTGACGACGACATGGTAAGCCGTGAAGTCACGGCTACGGTTCTGACCATGAAAGGCTACGCCGTGCACACCGCGAGCGACGGCGCGGCAGGATTGCGGATGTTGACGCCGCAGCGCGAATGGCCGAATCCCCTGCAGCCCGGCGTGATTGTTGTGGACTCGCAGATGCCCGGCCTGAGCGGTACGCGCCTGATCGACGAACTGCGCAAGTTCACCCGAGCGCCGATTTTTGTCATCAGCGGGAGCGATCCGGAGCCGGAAGTCATCGAGGCCGCCAATGGATTCCTGCTCAAGCCTTTCAGCGTCGAGGCGTTTCGCAAACTCCTGGACGGGGGCCGGGCGGAGTTGACGCCCACAACGCGAGGCCCGAAGTCGGCGGCCATCAGCGCCGAGGTGCTGGGCCAGTTCCGCAAACTGATGCCGGAGCCGGCGGTGCGCCAGGTGTATGAGGCGGTGGTCACGGATCTGGAGCGCCGCATCGACTCCCTGGCGGCCGCTATCGCCCGCGGCGATGACGCCGAGGTGCGGCGGATCGGCCACACCATCAAAGGCGGCTGCGGGATGGCCGGTGCCATGGAGGCCGCTCGGCTGGGGGAGCTGCTCGAGTCCGGGGATAACCAGTTGGATAACAGGATCTCAATACTCGGAGATTTGCGCGCCGCGACCCGCAGGTTACGGAATATGCTGGATGCTGAGTTGCCTGCCTGATCTGCCGCGGCCTGCAATGCGCGGTCGGGCTCTCGCGGAGGCATATAGACAAGATGGACCGACCCATACGAATTGTACTGGCGGATGACCACCCGGTTGTCCGCATCGGTGTCCGCAACATGCTTGCGGAATCCGAAGGATTTGATGTGGTGGGCGACGCCACCGACGGCGACGAGGCTATCACTGAAACCCTCGAAAAGCAGCCCGACATACTGCTTCTGGACGTATCGATGCCGAGGATGCCGGGTCTTGAGGCGATGCGCGCCGTCATGAACGGCCCGTCAACGGCCAAGATTCTGCTCCTCACCTCGACGATCACCACCCAACAGATCATCGAGGCGCTGCACATCGGAGCGCGCGGGATTGTGCTCAAAGACGCGCTTGCCAATCACCTGCAAACCGCGATTCGCACCGTTCATGCGGGGGATTACTGGATCGGGGGCAAGCGTGTAGTGAATCTGGTATCGGCTCTGCATGACCTGATGCAGCAGGCCGCCGTGCCGCAGCGCAAGACCTACGGACTCACTCCCCGCGAGCTCGAGGTTGTGGGCTGCATCGTGGAGGGTTGCTCCAACCGCGATATCGCCAGGCAGTTCAGCCTGAGCGAAGAGACCGTCAAGCGCCATCTCTCCAACATCTTCGACAAAACCGGCGTCTCCACGCGGCTGGAACTGGCGCTGTTCGCGATCGCGCATCATCTGGTAGCGCCGCAGTAATTCACTTGGCCGGCGCGAAGGTATAGGACAGCCTGCCGGATTGCATGGGGCCGGCCGTATTCAGAAGAATCCGGTAGATATCGGCTCCCCAGCTCTCGCGGAGCCCGGCGTCGGCAAGGGGAATGGTTTCGATCTTCGCCGCCAGGCCCGCGGAATCGAAGGCCAGTTCGCAGTCTCTTCCGCCGCTCGCGGCGGTTTTTATCAGCAGGCTGCGCTCCCGAGCGGTCACCGATCCAGGCGTCATCACCGACAGGCTGATGGGCTGAGCGCTTTCCAGATCGAACTCCTCGGTGACGATCACCGCATCCCGCTCGCGATCGAGTTCGACGGTGCGAATCCACTTTTTGATGCCTGCGTCCCGCGGATACGCTTTGGCGATGTCGAAGGAAACAACCGCGCGGCGATCGTCGCTCTCGTACTTGCGCTCCGTGGCCCCGTACTGAATGCCGTTCTTCTGCATGACCCCGCCCACGGTGGGCAGATTGTGATAGGCCGACTGCATGGTCCAGATCGAATAGCGATCGCGTGAGAAGGTCTTGGCGGTGTACTGCTCGACGCCTGCGTCGATGGTCACGGGCTGACCGTCGAGATAGATGACAAAGTTGCCTGTGTCATTGTGGCTGTGGCTGCGGCCGTTGTTTGAGGCGAGCACGGCCACATACATGCCTTCGGTCGAGCCGGCCTTCTCGCGCGCCGTCATCAGCCCGAATTGCGGATACCAGGCGTCGCGCACAAGCACATCCTCTTTCTTCGCGCTGCGGACCTCGGCTGCATCCAGCACGGCGGGCAGAGAACGCGAGAGGCTGGCCATGCTCTCGTTGATCGCGTGCTGCAGGCCGGCGCCCTGCGCATTCCACCCGCTTTTCTGGGCATAGAACGCGCCGAAGGCCTCAAGCTGCGGGTCGTGCACGGCCTTGCCGAAGCGGTAGAGCACGTCGCCCGACGGCGCTGCCCTGCGATGCGCATCGCCGTACGACACATAATCGTCGCCGGCGATGTGCACGTTGAGAATGAAGCGCCCCATGGCGTCAAGAAAGGGATTGGCGAAGATTCCGGTGGCGTTCCCGGTTGCCGATTCGAGCGTCCAGATGACATCGAAGAGGCTCAGCACCGAACGGCTGTAATAGCCGGGGCCTTCTTCTTCGGCGGCATCGGGCCAGTAGTCGTTCCAGTAGGCGTCGACGCTGCGCGCAATGCGCATGGTCTCTTGAAGGCGCAGGGCGGGATCGATTTCGAGCAGGAGGTTGGTCACCAGCAGATTGGAGTTGATCCACGGATTCCAGTTGTTCAGGCGATTTTCCGACTTCTTGCCGCCCAGGCCCATCCAGCCGAAGTCATCGCGATTGCGCGCCACGCTGAGCATCTTGTGCTCCACTTCCAGCCTGATGCGCTTGTTCACGAGCGGGGAGACCTGGTCGAGCTGCGGAGCGAGCAGATAGTTGGTCCAGGCCAGCATTTGAGCGGTCTCGGCCGAGAAAAGCTCAATGATCGGCTCGCTGACGTCAGGCAGGCCGACGCCGGCTTTTTGTGCGCCGAGATGCGCGGGCGCGCCCCAGTAGGTTTCCTCGCAGACCAGCCACACGCCGTTCACAATGTCGTCCAGAAAGCGCCCTTTGCCCTCAAGACACTCGGCGAGGATGAGACGCTGGATCTGGGCGCGCCGGCCGAAGCTCAGTGCTTCAAAGCGGCTGCGGTTTCCGTTGCGCTTGAAGTCAAGAAACGTGATTGCGGGCAAAACCTGCCAGCCCGCTTTCTGATCCTGTTCGGCCCGGGCAACGGCGGCGGCGCGGATGTCGGCCGGCACGGCCTCCCAGGCCGGGCGGTCGCTCCACCGGGCATACGGCTGCCACGCGCCGGGAGCAGCCAGATGGCTCTGGAGAAAGTCCTGCGAGTAGGTGGTGGCTAACAGATCGTGCGGGGCATTGAGCGGGGTCTCAGGCTGCGCGGCCAGGGCGAGATTGCCCATCGACTGCAGAAGATTTCGATGCCCGGCCAGTGCAAGGCTTCCGGCAAGAAAATGGCGACGGTTCATGACCCCTCCTCAAACTCGCGGGCCAGTATACAGGGCGGAGGATGCGGCGGGCACGGGCATAATGATCACTTGGCCATTTTCCGGCGCCGCAGTTTACGATGGGGTGTGCCGGCGGGCACGATCGGCATGGCATGGTCCCGGAACGGCGGGTAGGCGCATGGGGAAACTGAGCAGAATCGGCATTGCCCTGGACTCCGATCTTCTGGACCGGTTCGACCGATCGATCGAGAAGAGCGGCTACACGAACCGCTCCGAGGCCTTTCGTGACCTGATCCGCGACCGGCTGGTGCGAGAGCGCACCGCCGCGGCCGGCGCCACGGTCGTGGGCACCGTGACCCTGATCTACAACCACCATGCTTCGGGCATCGCCGAGAAACTCACCGAGGTGCAGCATGCGCATCACGACCTCGTGGTCTCGACCAGCCACGCGCATCTTGACCACGACTCCTGCCTTGAGGTGCTGATCGTGCACGGGCAGGCCGCGCGGGTGGAGCGTTTCGCCGACCTTCTTATCGGCCTCAAGGGCGTGCAGCATGGGCGGTTGGTGATGACCGTGCCCTCACTGGATGCCGGTCAGCGGCAGAAGCGCCGGCACCATCACGTTCACTCCATGCGGTGAACGCAGGCCCTGAGGCAATCTCTCCGCCAGACAGGGCCGCAGCCGGGTTGCGGTTCCCGGCGCCGAACAACGGCCCGCGTCTCACCCTCCATCCGTGCGGGCCGGCGGCATCGTTCTCCGCCCGCGGCATGCACAGGGACATAGGCCCTGGGTCAATCTCAGGGCAGGGCGCTGCCTTTTTTCGATCGGGGCCTCGACAGCGCGGGCCGCGGGCGATCCGTGGAACGGCGGACGACGAGCCGGGTGCGCATGGGCCACTGGCGCTGGGCGGCGTTAGGATGCCCCGGTTCGATGCCGGCGCGCAACGCTTCAACGGCCGCGCCGGCAAGCTCGTGACAGGACATTTGCACCGTCGTCAGCGGCGGCAGCATGAACTGCGCCAGGTGAATATCGTCGAATCCCACGACTGAGATGTCGCGGGGCACCGTGTACGCGGTCTGGTGCAGGGCGTGCAGCACCCCGATGGCGGTCATATCGTTGGAGCAGATGACGGCGGTGGGCAGCTCCCTGGCCGCGAGCAGTTTTTCCATGGCGGCCCTGCCGCCTTCCATGGTGTGGTTGCCTTTAATAATCGATGCGGCGGAGACGGGAAGCCGCAGCTCCGCCATCGACCTGCGGAAGGCGTCGCGCCGCGTGGCGGCGGTGCGCATGCGCAAGGGGCCGGCGATGAAGGCAATGTTACGGTGACCGAGCGCAGCCAGATGCCGCACCGCTTCGCGAATGCCTTCGCTGTAGTCGACCTTGAGGATGCGGACGTTGGGCAGATCCGGTCCGGCATCGACAAAGACCAGCGGGAAGCCCTGCTCCACCAGCTTGCGCACCAGCTCCTGTTCGATGCCGAAGGTCATCACCGCGACACCGTCCACGTTGCGCTGCAGCATGCGGCGGATCAGCATC
>JAKCDN010000095.1 GCA_021841795.1 Acidobacteriota bacterium
ATCGGTTCCTCGCAATGATTCACTTTGCCGTTTGCCAGGCAGGGTTGGTCGGCGACGATCAACTCGATCACATTGTTGCCGGGAATATCCGCGGCGGTCACAATGGCAAACTCGCTCCAGTCGATCCCCGGATTGAAGACGACGGAACGGATACGTCCCCGTGGAATTGTGCTGCGCACTGCGGCCCCGTGCCACATGCCCTCACGCACGATGTCATCGACATAGCACGCGCGGCCCACCAGCTTCTCTACGCCCTCCTTTCGCGGGACGGCTGCTCCAACGATGCGGGTTGTCGCATGCGTGCTCATGGTGGGCCAAAGTTCCGTACGAGTTGAGGGATAGCATACAACAGAGACCGAAGATCGGCTACTGCGCCAGCTTGGCCAGCGTGCGCGCGAGAATCTGCACGCCGCCGCCGATCCATTCGGGTGATGCATACTCGTCCGGGCGATGACTGACGCCGCCGCGGCAGGGGATGAACAGCATGGCCGTGGGCGCAATGCACGAAACAAACGATGAGTCGTGATAGGCGCGCGCTACCATGCGCTTGTATTTCTTGCCGGCGGCAATGGCGGATTCTTCAAGCGCCGCAAGAATCTCCGTGTCGCACGTAGCGGGCGGGTCGGCGTTGATCAGTTCCGTGGCGATTGCGACGCCGCGGCGTGCGCTGACGGCGCTCGCTGCGGCGGCAAGCGCGTCCAGAACGCGGTCGCGCCGCGCGCCGTCGATGTCGCGCACGTCGGTCGTCAGTTCCACGCGCGAGGGAACGCTGTTGACGGCGCCGGGAAACACGTTGCAGATGCCGACCGTGCCCACGGTGTCGATGGCTCCCGAGGATTTCGCCGCGGCCTCCAGCGCCAGGATCAGCTCCGCCGCGGCCGTCAGCGCGTCCTTGCGTCCGGGCATCAGCTTGCCGCCCGCGTGGCCGCCTTCGCCCTCAATCACGATCCGCTGGCTGGCCGGCGCCGCAATATGCGTGACCAGACCGGCGTCGTAACCTTCCGATTCAAGGTACGGTCCTTGCTCGATGTGCAGCTCGACAAACCGATGAAAGCGGCCCGCGGCAACGGCAACCGATGCAAGATCGCCCTTGAATCCCGCGCGGGCGCGCCACTCTTCCAGTCCGCTGCCCTCCTTGTCGCGCAGAGCGCGCGCCTGTTCGGGCGTCAGGACATTCGCCATCATGCGGCTGCCCAGGCAGCCGATCCCGAAACGCGTCGGCTCTTCGGCGGTGAAGACGACCAGTTCGATGGAGCGGCGCGGAACCAGGCCAAGCCTCTTGAGCGTGCGCATGGCCTCAAGGCCGCCGAGTACGCCCACGCAACCGTCGTAGAGGCCTGCGTTGGGAATGGCGTCGATGTGCGATCCTGTGGCGATGGGAGCGAGCGTGGGATCGCTGCCCGGCCAGCGCGCAAAGGTGTTGCCCACAGCGTCCTCGGTGACCTCGAGACCCGCGTCGGCGCACAGGCCCTTCACAAAAGCTCGCGCGCGCAGGTCCGCTTCGCCAAACACCACGCGCGTCACCACCGGCGGTTCCGCCTCGGTGATCTTCGCCAGCGCCAGCAGCTCCGTCATCAGGCCGTCAATCGAGACAGCGGAAGCGAATGCGGTCATGGATTCTGTGCTCCCAGCGGGTGCCGCCGCCAGTCTTTGTAGATAAGATATTTGGCGGGCTTCTTGCCCAGGGCCCCAAACCATTGCGGGCAGTATGCGCGCATCCAGATAAAGTCGCCGGCCTGGACCGGATACCACGATTCGCCAAGCCGATAAATGCCGCCGCCCTCAAGCATCAGCAATCCATGCTCCATGGCGTGTATCTCCACCATGCTCAGCGCAGCGCCGGGATCGTAGGTCATGGTGTTGACGGCAAAGTCCCAGGTGGGGCCGTCCGGCATCAGCGCCCGCACCCGCAGCGCGCGATCGCCCATCAGCGCCACCGGAGCGATTTCCCCTTCATCGCCCACCACGAGCTCGGGGGCGCTGCCGCCGTCGAGCGGCTGGTATGGTTTCTCGATCACCGCAACCCGGGCGATGCCGGGGGCGCGAACGCTGTGCGCCGCGCCTTGCGGCAGGTAGGCGTAGCCGTCCTGCTTCACCACGTATCGCTTTCCCGCCGAACGAATCTCAATCTTGCCGTCAAGAACGTAAAGAAAACGCTGTGCCGGCGCGGGGCCAAGCACGCCGCCGGGTGAGAACTCCGCGGTCATCTGCGTAAAGCGTGCGCCCATCTGCGGACTGGCGTGGATAATGAACTCAACATCGTCCGCGCCCGGCAGAGGGGAGCGGACAAAGGTATCGGGTGTTTGCAGAAGATGGTCAGCCTTGAGGCTGCTGCGAGTGGATCCAAGATGGTGCACGTACGACCTCTCTCTGGGGCGATGGGCAGGAGCTGGGGGCCGCGGAAGCTCCGATAGAATCTGTTGCCCGATTCTATCCGACCTCGGCCGCAAGCCGCTCAAGAAAATTACGGCAAACCGCAAGAGCGGCGGCAACATCTTCTTCGCGAACTGTTTCCTGGGGATGGTGGCTGAGCCCGCCCGGGCTGCGCACAAACAGCATCGCTGTGGGAAGCCGCGCCGCCATCACCATGGCATCATGGCCGGCGCCGCTTGCCATAACCTTTTCAGGCAGCCCCGCGGCTGCCATGGCGTCGGTGATCCACGCCGTAAGACGCTCGTCCATGGGGACGGCGGGCTGATCGAGCTGGCGCGTCGCTTCGACGGCCAGTCCTCGCCGGGCAGCAATGGCCTTGGCCTGCGCAAGCAGCGATTCAACCGCGACCGTCCGTATTGTGTCGCTGACGTGGCGCGCGTCAAGGCTCAGACGCACCCTGCCTGCGATGACATTGCCTGTATTGGGCTCGGCTTCGATGCGGCCCACGGTGGCGACCAGGCCCTCGGTGCGCAGCGCGCAGGATTCCACCGCGGCGATCCATTCCGCTGCGCCCGCCATCGCATCGCGCCGCAGATGCATGGGCGTTGTGCCGGCGTGATTGGCCTGGCCGGTCCAGGTAAGCGTATGCCGCGATTGGCCCGCGATGGCGCTCACTGCGGCAACCCGCAGATCTTCCGCTTCCAGCGCCGGGCCCTGCTCGATGTGAAGTTCGACGAAGCCGAGTGCGTCCTCGGCCACTGCCGCTTGGTCCATTGCCTGCGGATTGAGCCCAAAGCTGCGAATCGCCTCTTCCACTGAGATGCCGTCGCTGTCTTTGAGTTTGAGCAGCGCCGGGTCGAACCGCCCCGCCGCGGCTCGGCTGCCGATGAACGGCGCCGCGAAGCGCACGCCCTCCTCTTCGCTGAAGGCGATGACCTCAATGGGAAGCGAGATGTTCAGCCGCTGCGCAATGCCTGCGCATTCCAGCGCCATGGCCACTCCCAGCACGCCGTCGAACGCGCCCGCGTTGGGCACGGTATCGATGTGCGAGCCGAGGATCAGGCGTCTCCCGCGCGCCGCCGACGGCATCCACAGGCCCCGCAGGTTCCCGGCGGCGTCAACGTGCACGGTCATGCCGAGCTCTTCCATCCGCCCACGGAGCCATGCCTGCACCTCGCGCGCCGGGGGTGTGAGGAAACGGCGTGTGGTCCGGTCCGGCTCTTCGCTGATGGCGGCAATCTGCCGGCACGCGGCGATGGCGCGCCGTGCGCATTCGGCAAAGCAATCACTGCTCACGATCGCACCTGCTCTCTGCCGCGCGCGCTGCCGATAAAATCGCCGGCGCCGAAAATCCGTTCGCCGCGCAGCCACGTCTCAACCACACGGCCATGCAGCTCGGCGCCTAGATACGGCGAGATTTTGTGCCGAAAATGAAGATCCGGCGGCGAAACGGTCCACTGGGCATCGGGATCGAAGACGGCGAAGTCTGCATCGGCGCCAGGGGTGATTGACCCTTTGCGGCCCGTCAGTCCTGCAAGCCGGGCGGGCGCACCGGCCATCCACGTTCCGATGTCATCCAGAGCCATGCCGCGCCTTGTCATCCCTGTCCAGACCACCGGCAGGGCGAGGCCGAGGCTTGCGATGCCTCCCCAGCCGGCATCCCAGCGTCCGGTATCGCGCTGCTTCATCGCCGGCGGGCAAGGGGAGTGGTCGGTGATGACGAGTTCGATCAGGCCCTCGCGGAGCGCGTCCCACAGCGCCTCGCGATTCTCCGCGTCGCGAATCGGCGGTGCGCATTTGTACTCCGCGGCTCCATTCGGAATCTCGTCCGCGTCGAACCAGAGATAGTGGGCGCAGGTCTCTGCCGAGACGGGCACGTTGCGCCTGCGGGCTTCACGAAGCAGCGGCAATGACCTCGCGCTGGACAGGTGCACAATGTGAATCGGCGTTTGGAACTCCTCGGCGAGCCGAATCAGCAGTGCAATGGCGTCAGTCTCGGCTGCATCGGGCCGCGAGGCCAGATATGTAGAATACCTGCGCCAATCCGCGCCGCTTGCGTTCAGAACCTGCGTGGCGGTTTCCACCGGCGCGGCCACTTCGGCATGCGCAAGCAGCGGCAGCCCCGTGCCCTGCAGCGTCTTCAGCGCGCTTCGCAGATCGCTCTCGTCCACCCAGGCAAAGCCGTCGATGCCGGAGTGGATCAGAAAGCACTTGAAGCCTGGAACTCCCGCGTGCGCAAGGGCTGGAAGCGCATCCCCATTGCCGCGCACCACGCCGCCCCATGCGGCCCAGTCAACCCATGCTTTGCCCTGCGCTGCACTGCGCTTTGCTGCCAGTGCCGCCTCGTTCACGGTCTCGGGAACGCAGTTGAGCGGCATGTCGATCAGCGTCGTCACGCCGCCTGCGGCTGCGGCGCGCGTTGCCGTCTCAAAGCCCTCCCATTCCGTGCGGCCAGGCTCGTTGATGTGTACGTGCGAGTCGATCAGGCCCGGAAGCAGCGCCAGGTCGCCGAAGTCGGCAAGCTCGGTGCCGGCGGGAACGCTGCCCCATTCGCGCACTGCGGAGATGCGCTCTCGATCCAGCATCACCGTGGCCGGCGCAAGGCCGCCCGCGGTCAGGACGCGTGTCGAACGGAGTGCTTTTGCCATTCTTTGAATACTCTCGCCGCTTGGCCGGTCTCAAAGCAAGCAGGAAGAATACGCGCTCCGCCGGATTCTTCATTGCGCTCTGATTCCTTTCACGATATCAAGAGATATGCGAAACGGAAGCTGGATCTTCGGTGGGTTGGCGTTCCTTCTCTTTGCGCCGGCCGTGCATGTGGCGTGGAGCCAGCCGCCGGCTCTTCTCCTGGTGAAGAATGCCCGCCTCATCACCATGGCGCCGGACCGGAAAGAGCCATTCTCCGGCTACCTGGTCGTGGATGCATCGGGCCGGCTTACTGCCGTCGGCAAGGGTGCGCCGCCTCCGGGAGTAGCCGCCGCGCAGATATGGGACGCGCATGGCGACTGGATTATTCCGGGTCTGCTTTCGGCCCATAGCCATCTGTGGCAGGCGGCCTTCCGCGGCATTGCGCCGGATCAAACGCTGCCGGGCTGGATCGACAGCCTCTACGGCCGGCACGCGGCCTACGCCGGGGCCGAGGATTTCTACTGGTTCACCCTTTACGGCGCGCTCGATCATCTCCAACACGGCATCACCGGCGCGTATGACTTTGCCTACGGCGGCGCATCTTCGCCCGCGTGCCGCGCCAGCCGCTGCGACAAAGAGTCGTTCCGCGGCGAGACGGACTCCGGCATCCGCTTCGTTCACGGCTTTGACGCCGACAGGATCGGGCCCCACATGACCCCCGTCATGGCGCGCGCTCGGCTCAAGGAGTTTCTCGACTGGACGGCCGCGCAGCCCCCGAGCTCCCGCTTCCTGAGCGTGATGCTGAACGGCTGGACGGCATTCAATGACACTGAGGAGCAGGCCGTCTCCGAGAAGCAGGAGATGGACGAATTTCACATCGGCAACCAGACTCACTACCTGGAGCCGCCCGATACCGCGGCCGCAGAGCAAGCGAAGTTTTCCTGGATGACCGGGAGCGGTCTGCTTGGCCCCACGCTCTACTTCGGACACTTCATTCACACCACCGACGCCATCCTCGACGCCACTGCGGCCGCGCACAGCGGCATGTGTTGGAATCCACTCTCGAACGGGAGGCTGGCGTCCGGCGTGGCCGATATTCCCAGGTATCTGAAGAAGGGAATACGCGTGGGCATGGGCGTGGATGGCGAGGCCAGCGCGGACATCGCCGATCCCTTCGAGAACATGCGCACGGGCCTCTATGCAATCCGCGACCTGTATCAGAACGCGGCCGTCATGGACCCCTACCAGGTGCTCTATCTCCACACCATGGGATCGGCCGATGTCATGGGGGTAAAAGACAAGCTGGGAAGTCTTGAGCCCGGCAAATTTGCGGATTTTGTTGCGATCGATCCCACGCGGTATGGAACCGTCTTCAATCCCTATGCCAGCCTGGTCTTCGTGACCGAGGAGCGCGACCTCGATCGTGTGTACGTCGGTGGCCGGTTGATGGTCGCGCAGGGCAAGGTGATCCACCAGGATATGCCCAGGATTCAGCGCGAGGTGGACCGGCGGTCAAAGGCCGCCCATGCGCCGCAATAGACGCGTCCGGCAGCGCCGTGGCGCGGAGATCTCCTAGCCGCGCAACTTCGCCAGCAGATCCTGGGGATGGACGGGCTTGGCCAGGATGTCGAACTCGTAGCCTTCCTTGCGCGCTTTCTCCAGCAGGTCGGCCGTGGCTGCCTGGCCGGAGAAAAGAAGGATCTTGATCTCCGGCAGCAAGGCGCGAATGCGAATCGCGGCGTCGATTCCATTCAGGTCCGCCATGATGACATCGGAGATGAGCATGTCCGGACGATACGATTCGGCAAGCTCGAGTGCCTTTTCCCCAGAGTAAACTGCGCGCGCCTCAAAACCGCTCTGGTTCAGAATCATGGCCAGGGTGTCGGCGATGACGCGTTCGTCGTCGGCTACCAGAACCTTCGGCCTTTGCGTGGTGGTGGACATACTCTCCTCGGCGCCGGGGATGGGAAATTTTGACGGGCCCTGCCGCACGTCACGGTCTTCCGCGCTCGGTTGCCTACTTCCTCTTCAGATCCTGCGCCTGAATCAGGAATGGTACGCTTAAGTAGTGTAATGCAAGCCGCTCCCTGTGAATCGGCGGCCAGGGTGGGAGTCCGGCGGTTGCTCCGCGAGCCGGCGTTGCGGGCTTCCCCGCGCGCATTCACCTCAACTCAATTGCATCCTCATATACTGTCTGCAACTGGCTGAAGTCGAGGCCAGCAGCCTTTCCCCGGAGATCCGGAGATGCCGGAAGCGACTGTCCTGAACCGACCTCTTTATCCCTCCTCCGCTGCGGATGCGATCATCCGCGCGGAAAAGATCGAAAAGTACTACGCGCAACCCAGCCAGAGCCGTATCCAGGTCATCTCTGCAACCGACCTGAGCATCGTGCCCGGTGAGATTCTGGCCCTGCTCGGCCCTTCGGGATCGGGCAAGTCCACCATGCTGCGCATGCTCAGCGGGCTCTCCACGCCGTCTGCCGGGCAGGTGTTCTGGCACGGGCGGCCGATCTCCCAGGCTGAAATCAACGTCTCAATTGTCTTTCAGAGTTTTGCGCTCTTTCCCTGGCTTACCGTGCTCGATAATGTTGAGGCGCCGCTGCAGGCGCGCGGTGTGGCCCCGGCCGTGCGCCGCGAGCGCAGCTTGAAGATGCTCGACACGGTGGGTTTGGACGGTTTTGAGGCGGCCTATCCCAAGGAGCTCTCCGGCGGTATGCGCCAGCGCGTGGGTTTTGCGCGCGCCCTGGTGGTCGAGCCGGAAGTGCTCTTCATGGACGAGCCCTTCTCCGCTCTCGACGTGCTCACCGCTGAAAATCTGCGCAGCGAGCTCCTCGAGCTCTGGGCCAAGAAAACCATGCCCACCAAGGCCGTCTTCCTTGTGACCCACAACATTGAGGAAGCGGTGCTGTTGGCCGATCGTATCATTGTCCTGGGCCGCAATCCCGGCCGCATCCGTACCGATTTTCAGGTGCAGCTTGCCCAGCCGCGCGACCGCAAGTCCGAAGCCTTTACCCAGCTGGTTGACTACATTTACAAGGTGCTTACCCGGCCCGATGCCGAGCCCGACCAGGCGCCGGGCCCGCAGTCCATTCCCGCCGTGCGCGACCAGCGCCAGATGCGTTACCAGATGCTGCCTCACGCACGTCCCGGCGGCATCGCCGGCTTGCTCGAACTGGTGCTCGATAAAGGTGGCCGCGACGATATCTATCGCCTCGCCGACGATCTGGCCTTCGAGATCGACGACCTGCTGCCCATCGTCGACGCCGGTCAGCTTCTGGGCTACCTCAAGGTCGAGGAGGGCGATGCCGTCATCACCCCCAACGGCGAGGAGTTTGCAAACTCCGAGATCCTCCGTCAAAAGGAGCTCTTCCGCAACGCCGCGGTCGAAAATGTGCTGCTGCTGCGCCAGATCCGCCGCGCCCTCGATGCCAAAAGCGATCACACCGTGCCGGAAGAGTTCTTTCTTGATCTGCTTGACGAACAGTTCAGCGAGGAAGAAAGCCAGCGGCAGATGGAGACTGCCATCACGTGGGGGCGTTATGCCGAGTTGTTCGACTTCGACTCTGCCCGCCGCCGTTTTGTCCTGCCCGATGCGCTCGACGAAGACATGGCTGCAGACCAGGAGTCAAAGTGATTCTTCAGCGTCCTCTGGCGCGCACGCTCGTCACCGTGCGCAAGACCCCTTTCTTTATTGATCTGGGCGTAGCCGCCTGCGCGCTGGCGATCTTCTTTGCCGTCGTCAGCACCGGCGTCTATTGGTTCCAGAAGCCCATTCCGGTCGCGGCGATCTCAAGTTCGATCGCCGCCTTGCCCGTCTACGCCTTCTATTCCATCGTGCGCATGGTGATCGCCTACTTCCTCAGCCTCGCCTTCGCCATCAGCTATGGATACATCGCCGCCTACAATCCGCGCATTGAGCCGTGGATGGTCGCGGTCCTCGATATTCTGCAGTCCATCCCCGTGCTCAGCTTTCTGCCCCCCGTGGTTTTGGCCATGGTTTCCCTCATCCCCGGCCATCAGGTCGGCATTGAGATGGCGGTGATTCTGCTCATCTTCACCGGCCAGGTGTGGAATCTTGCTTTCAGCTTCTATTCCTCGCTCAAAACCATTCCACGGGAGATGATCGAGGCTTCGCGCATCTATCGCTACTCGGGATGGCAGCGATTCTGGCAGCTCGAGATTCCGTTCGCGACCATCGGACTGGTGTGGAATTCGATTGTCTCTGTGGCCGGCGGGTGGTTCGCCCTCATCTTCTGCGAAACCTTCACCATGGGTGCGCGCAACTTTCAGCTCCCCGGCCTCGGCAGTTACATTCAAACCGCAACCTACGAAGGCAACGTGCATGCCTTGCTGGCCGGCATCGCAACCGTGATTTTGATCGTTGTCGCGACCGATCAACTGGTCTGGCGGCC
>JAKCDN010000096.1 GCA_021841795.1 Acidobacteriota bacterium
GGCCTTGGGGATGGGCACCTGCTCGATGCGGACGTCTTCGCGGCCGTGGAGCACGGCGGCCTGCATGGTGCTGCGGCCGAGCAGGGCGCTTTCGACGGTTCTGCGGCCGAGGCTGACGGCCGACTCGACTTTTCTGCGGCCCTTGACGACGACGGTTTCAACGGTATTGAGGCCGACTTCGACGACGGATTCGACGGTATTAAGGCCCTCTTCGACGACGGTCTCGACGGTTTTGCGGCTGCCCTCGACAACGGTCTCGACGGTTTTACGGCCACGAAGGATTGCATCTTTCACGGTTCTTGGCATCGAATCCTCGCTACTGCGCTCCCGCTCCCGGGATGGGCTCGATCATGATTTTCATCGAGGCCGGCTGGGGATGGGACGCAATGTGAATGGCTTCGACGGCGTGCTCAAAGGGAAAGCGGTGCGAGATCAACTGCGTGAGGTCGAAGCCGTTGCGGTAGCCGCCGAAGACCAGGTCGGTCACCTCGTCCAAAATCGCGAACGAAGACGAGTATGAGCCGAGAAGGGTCTTTTCGTCCACACAAACCGCGGCGGGATCGAAGGCGGCTTCGCCATGCTGGGTCTGAGCGAAGAGCATGACTCTGCCGCCGGGCCGCGCGGCGTCGATGGCGCCGCGGATGAGAGCATTGCCGCCGACGGCGAGGATGACGGCATCGGCGCCGCGGCCATCGGTCATGGCGAGGACGCGCTCGACGACGTTTTCGCTGCCGGCGTGGATGGGGTTGGAGAGGCCGAAGCGGGCGGCGATGGCGTGGCGCTCGGCAAAAAGGTCGGAGGTAAGGACGCGGGCGCCGGTGCGCGCGGCCAGGACGGCGTGCATGAGGCCGATGGGGCCCTGGCCGATGACGAGCACGGTGTCGTCGGGCGCGAGGTTCAGAAGGCGGACGCCTTTGAGCACGGTGTTCAGGGGCTCGATGAAGGCTGCCTGCTCGAAGGGCACGTGATCGGGGATGCGCACGACGCCGCGGTTGGCGACGACAAAATCCATGACGCGGATGTACTGGGCAAAGCCGCCGCCGGAGGGCTCGAAACCGGCGGTGGCGCCGGTTTTTTTGTAGAGCGGGCACTGCGCGGGGGTCTGCTTGCGGCAGTAGTAGCAGACGCCGCAGGGGACGTGGTGGAAGCTCATGACGCGATCGCCCACGGCGAAGCCGGAGACGCCGGAGCCGACCCGGGCAACGATACCGGCCATCTCATGACCGAAGATGCGGGGCGCGGAGTGCGAGCCCATGTGAATTTTCTTGAGATCGGTGCCGCAGATGCCGCAGGTGGCGATCTTGATGAGCAGTTCTCCGGGGCCGATTTCCGGGACGGGCACGGACTCGATCCGCATGTCGTCGATGCCGCGATAGACGACGGCGCGCATGGTGTCGGGAATTTTGTCGTCGAGGCGGAAGCTGGGATGGGAAAGGTGAGTAGCCATTATGCCTTTCGATGCGACCTCATTCATCGAGCGATTGCGGAACGAGAAAATGACGCAGCGCGTTCTCGATCCCGCGGGAAGCCCTGCTGCTATTTTCGCCCATCCGGATGAGAGCAGGCCAGTACCAGGGACGCAGCAGGCTCAACAGAGCAAACGGGAGGAGGCGAAAGCCGCCGTCGGAGCGGAGAAAGGGATTGAAATCGGGCAGGCGGTCGTTGAGCCCGTCACTGACGCCCTTGATGGCATAGAAGGGAATGCCGCGCATGGCGGCCATGCGGGCAACGGCAGCGGCTTCCATGTCGACGAGGGCGGCATCATAGGCGGCGGCCAGGCGGCGCTTTTCCTGGCGACCGGCGACGCGCGGACTGGTGACAAGCCAGAGCGAGCCGGCGCCGGCCTCGCAATGAAAGCGCTCGCCGGTACGCGCATCGATGACGCCGGCGACATTGTGGGCGAGGCCGGAGGCGATCTCAGGACGCAGGGCGCCGGCCCAGCCGACGGAGAGAACAAGATCGATCGGCCCGCCGTCTTCAATACCGGCGAAGGCGCGGGTGGCGGCGGGCTGGCCGGCGCCGGCGCAAGCGGCAATCCACTCTTCCTCCTGCGTCCGCTGGGCCCAGAAATGAATGCCGTTACGGGTGGAGTGGGGCCAGCCCAGCACGAGCGGCTTCAGCTCCCCGGGCATTGCAGCAATGATGGCAACGCGTGTCATGTGGTGTGCTATTCTTTTGCCCAAGAATTGAACATTATTCTAATGAACATTCCCCCGATTCGATGCCCGAAGTGCGGCGCAAAAGCCTACGCCGGCTCAAAAGGTAGTCTATGCCCCCGATGCCTGCGGACTCAACGGCAGCACCGGAAGAATCGCGTCCGCGCGTGGATCGCGGTGGGAGTGACGGCGATTGTCCTGGCGGGGATCGCACTGCTGGCAACGTATTTCCTGACGGGACGATTTCACGCGGCTCCAGCCAAGTCACAACTGGAGATGGCCGCGGAGCGGGCGCGGGAAGAGGCCATCAGCCGGGTGCGCGCGGAAACCAACGCGGGCAAGATATCGGCGGACGATGAGGTGTCGCAGGAAGAGATTCAGGGGGAGCTGGCCTACCGCGAGGCGCTGCATGCGGACGTGACCCGTCCCACGGACGAACAGATTACGGCGTGGTCGAGCGCGCTGCACTACAAGATGCTGCGCCTGACCCGGCAACCGGAGCTGAATTGCGCCGAGAGCGTGGAGCTTGAAAAGGCGGTGGAGAAGCCGCAACTGGAGGCCATTGCAAAGGCCGTGCTGACGCATGAGTGCGTGAACGTGACGCCGATCATATTGAATTTCTACCTGCCCGGCATGCAGGAAGACGGGCCGGCGTGGGCCAGCGCGCAGTACGAGCCGTCGGAGAAAGATCCCAATCCGCAGTTCACGATCAAGATCGGCGCGACGGAGGCGGAACCGACGGCCAAGGGCGGGACGGCGCAGAAGAGCGACGAAGTGGTGGTGGGAACGTGGATCGACCGCTCCGACGGCTTCAGGACAACCATTGTGAAGAGAGACGGGCGGTATTACGAGGACTTCAGCGTGCAGGACCCGACGCATCCGGTGCGCAATGCACTGGAGGCGCTACCGTCACGAGACGGGGAGAAGTTCCTGGTGAAGGGCAGCGGCACCGGCGAGTACTACATTGTGACGGCGGATGGAACCCTGAAAGAGTACGACCACCAGGGTTACATCAAGACCATTCCGCGCTCGCCGCAGTAGACGGCGACGCAGGCGCGGCAGGAGCGGATTGGGGGCGCGCAGTCCCCTTCCCCTGCCGGGAGTGGTTCAATAGGGTATGCCCGAAAGCGGAGCTCAGTACCTGCTTGCGTTTGTCAGCGTGGTCGTGGTCGTGCTGCTGGTGCTGTTGCAGCTGACGCGCCTGGGCTACCTGATCCGCGCCACCATTCCCGACCGGCCGAGACAACGGATGTTTATTGCTTCGGTTTCGTTTCTGATTACCTTTGCCGGGGTGCGGGTGCTGGTGCACCGGATTGTGAATCACCAGGGACACCTGCAATGGGTGGTGGTGCACGGGACGCATATTCACCATCTGGTCTGGGGCATTCTGATCCTTCTGCTGGTGGGCTACGGATGGCTTCTCGACCTGGGCTGGTCGAACTCGCCGGAGTCGATATTTTTCGGACGGCTGATGGCGGTGGGATATGGGGTAGGCGCGGCGCTGACGCTGGACGAATTTGCCATCTGGCTGAGCCTGGAGCCGGATGTCTACTGGACGCACGAGGGCCGCCTGAGCATCGACGCCGTGATCATCTTCGGATCGCTGCTGGCGGTAGGGGCGTGGGGCGCGCCGTTTTTTGCGGCGATGCAGCGGATGTGGAACAAGCGGACCGCGGTGGGCCACGGCATCGGGCGGCTCAGCTCGCCGATTCGGCGCGGGCAGTTGCTTCGTCGGCGTAAAGTTCGTCGATCACCGCCTCATATCGCGCAGTAAGGACGCGGCGCTTGATCTTCATGGACGGCGTGAGCTCACCGGTATCCTGGGTCCACTCATCGGGAAGAACGCGGAAGCGCTTGATGGTCTCGAAGTTGGCGAGAGAGGCATTGACTTCGCGAACGAGGGCGTCAAAGCAGGCGACGACGCGGGGATCGGCGACGAGCGCGGCGCGAGAGCCGTTCTGAATGCCATGCTGACGGGCCCACTCTTCGAGAGCGCCAAAGTTGGGAGCGATGAGCGCGGAGATGAACTTGTGGCGATCGCCGACGAGCGCGGCGTTGGCGACGAGGAGGTTGTTTTTGAGCTTGTTTTCGATGGGCTGCGGGGCGACCATTTTGCCGCCGGAGGTTTTGAGCAGCTCTTTTTTGCGGTCGGTAATGAAGAGGAATCCATCGGCATCGAGGTGGCCGATGTCGCCGGTGTGGAACCATCCCTGGGCATCGAAGCACGCGGCGGTAGCGTCGGGTTTGAGCCAGTAACCGGCAAAGACGGAGGGGCCGCGCACGAGGAGTTCTCCGTCCGTGGCGAGGCTGAGCTCGACATTGGCGAGGGGCACTCCGGCCGAGCCCATGCGGTGACGCAGGGGCGAGTTGATGGCGATGACGGGCGAGGTTTCCGTGAGGCCGTACCCCTCCCAGAGGGCGATGCCGACGGAGGCGAACCAGCGGGCGGTATCGATGCCGAGGGGAGCGCCGCCGGAGACGAAGACGCGCACGCGGCCGCCGAAGGCCTCCTGGACCTTGGAGTAAGCCAGCTTGTTGGCCAGCCTCCAGAGGATGGAGGCGGGCTTGCGGCCGTCGTAGACGGCGTCTGCGAAGCGCATGCCGAGGCGGGAGGCCCAGGCGAGCAGCGGCTTTTTGACGGGGGACTGGGCGGCGCGCCGCTCGACCTCCTGGTGAATCTTCTCGAAGACGCGGGGCACGCCGACGATGACGGTGGGGCGGACTTCGCGCATGGCCTGGGGGAGCTTGTCGAACTGGGAGCAGTAGGCGACCTGCGCGCCGTAGTTGTACATCACGTAATCGAGGGCGCGGGCGGTGACATGGGAGAGAGGCAGAAAGGAGATGCAGGCGTCGGTGGAGTCGAAGTGGAAGCCTTCGGGAGCGAAGTTCTGATTGGCGGCGAGATTCCCGTGGGTAAGGGCGACGCCCTTGGGCTCGCCGGTGGTGCCCGAGGTGTAGATCAGAGTGGCCAGATCGTGAGGCTCGACGGAACGCGCGAGGGCGTCGAAGACCGGGTCGCGCTCGGGGCCGCGGGCGTCGGCATCGCCGAGAAGATCGCCGAGCGGGATGGCGCCATCGGCCGCGGGCGCATCCATCATGACGATGTGCTCCAGGCCGGCGTGGCCGCGCACGGCGGCGAGCTTGTCAAACTGGGCGCGGGTAGAGACGATGGCGATGCGGCATTCGGCGTCCCGCAACTGCGCGGCGATCTGCTCGCCGGTAAGGGTAGGGTAGATGGGCACGTCGGCGGCGCCGATGGCGAGAATGGCAAAATCGGCGACCATCCACTCCCAGCGGTTCTCGCTGATGAGGGCGATGCGGTGGCCTTTTTCCGCGCCGAGGCGGAGCAGCGCGACGCCGAGCGCGCGCACGCGCTGGTAGATCTGCTGGGAAGAGAGCGGCTGCCAGCGATCGGACGCATCCTGCCAGAGGACGGCGCGCGGGTTGCCGGCGGAGGCGACCCGAAAGAAGAGGTCATTGAGCGAGGAGATCCTGGGTACGGGCATCATTGCAATGTCATTGAGGACGGGGTCATGCTATCACGGTGACCATGGGGAGTGTACCATGTAGTGTCCCCCGCTACGAGGTTATAGACTGCAATGAGAGCAGTACAGACTCTTCCTCCCCTGCAATCGGAAGCTGATTCATTGGAGATGGCTGAACGCAGACATACGATCATCCGCAACGAAGCGGACCCTCGAGCAGTGGAATGGCTGTTGATCGCCGAACGTGTCGCACTGGGCGCGGTGATCACACTGGCGATTCTGAACCTGGGGGTGTCTTTTCTTCCGCCGGCGCAGGAGCTGACGCACACGGCATGGCGCCTGATGAGCGGCGAGGCGGTTCTGTTTGCGCTGATGAGCGCGCTGAGCCTGCTGCTGCTGGAGCCGAACCGCTCAGACCGGCTGGAGTGGACGGGCTGGGTGATGGCAGCCCTGGTGCTGCTGATCTGCGGGATCATCGCGATCCTGCGGGTAGCGCACCCGCCCGCCGACCTGGGCCGGATATCGACGGACCTGGAACACTTCTGGCTTTCGAACGCGCGCGTCTCATTGCAGGCGGCCACGGGCTTTGCGGTGCTGGGTCTGGCGATGATGTTTTTGCGGGCGCACAGCCGGACGATGGTGCTGATGGCCGATATTGCGACCGGCGCGCTGGTAACGGCGGTGCTGATTCTGGTGACCGAGCAGATGATCGGCCTGTCAGGGGTGTTCGGCCAGGCCGAAGATACCAGTCATTCGTTCCAGTCGATGCTGTGCCTTTTCCTGCTGATGACGGTGACCTTCTGCCGGCGCGCGCGGCACGGCATCTTCGCGATCTTCCTGGGATCGGGGACGGGCAGCCGCATGGCGAGGTCGCTGTCGCCACTTCTGCTGGTTGCGCCTTACTTTCGCGAGTGGGCGCGGGCGCGGCTGATTGGCGGAAAGACCACGCCGCCGTTGGTCACGGCGCTGCTGGCCACGATGGTGGTGCTGATTGCGATCTCGATCCTGATCTACATGGCGGGACGCATCAACGGCATGGAGATCGAGATTCACACCCTCTCGCTGCGCGACGAGCTGACGGGCCTGAACAATCTGCGCGGATTCCGGCTGCTTGCCGAGCAGGCGCTGCGCATGGCGCATCGCTCGGGACGGCCGTTCTCAGTGCTGTATATCGACCTGGACGACCTGAAGCAGATTAACGATCACCTGGGCCACTCCGCGGGGTCGCAGTGCATTGCGGACGCCTCCGGGATCTTGCGCACGGTGTTTCGCGAGGCCGATGTGCTGGGAAGAATCGGCGGCGATGAGTTCGCGGTGGCGGGCGAGTTCACGGATCTGGGGATAACGCAGGCGACCCGCCGGCTGGAACGGGCAGTAGCCGACTGGAATGCCGGACACGGGCGCACGATTACGATCAGTCTGAGCTTCGGGGCGGCGATTGCGACGGCAGGGGCGAAGGATACGCTGGACGCGCTGCTGGCGAATGCGGACCGCGCGATGTATGAGAACAAGCGCAGGAAGAAGGGACTGACGCCGGAGGCGAAGCTGCTGCGCATCCAGGGATAATCTGGCGGGGAATAAGCTGGCGGGGCCCGGCAGAGGCCGGACCCCGCAGGCGGATCTACTGCAGACCGTAGATGGTTTTGAGGACGCGGTCGGCGAGGTTCTGCGGAAGCGGCGCGTAGGAGAGGCTGGAGGCCTGGTCTTCGCCGGATTTGACGATCCAGCTCAGCATGTCCTTGATCACCTTCTCCTTGTTCATGTCCGCAGGATGGGCGGGAATGAGCAGGTAGGTGAAGCTGGAGATCGGGTAGGCGTTGGGGCCCGGGGCATTGGTGATGGAGACGCGGTAGTCGGAAGGAATCTTGGCCGTGGCGGCGGCCGCGGTAACACCCTCAATGGATGCCTTGAGCCAGGTTCCGGCGGCGTTGCGGATGGCGCCGAAGCTGATGTGATTCTGCAGGGCGTAGATCAACTCCACATAACCGATAGCGCCGGGAAACTGGCGAACCTGCGCGGCGACGCCTTCGTTGCCCTTGCCACCGACGCCTGTGGGCCAGCTGACGGAGGTGTTGGCGCCGGGGCCACTCTTCCACGCGCCGCTCACCTTGCTGAGGTAGTCGGTCCAGATGAAGGTGGTGCCGCTGCCGTCGGAACGGTGGACGACGATGATCTTCTGCGCAGGCAACTGGACGCCCGGATTGTCTTTGGCAATGCGCGGATCGTTCCACATGTTGATTTTGCCGAGGTAGATATCGGCCAGGACATCGGGGCTGAAGCGGAGGTCGGAGACGCCGGTCACGTTGAAGACGGGCACCACAGCACCGAGGACGGTGGGGATGTGGATGACCTTGACCTTGGCGGAAGCGAGCTGATCGTCCTTCATGGGCATGTCGGATGCGCCAAAGTCCACGATGCCGTTGGTGACCTGCTGAATTCCACCGCCGGAACCGATGGGCTGATAGTTGATCTGGATACCGGGATGCGCGGCGCTGTATTCAACGAACCACTTGGAATAGATAGGCGCGGGGAAGGTTGCGCCCGCTCCGGTAATGGTCTGGGCCTGAGCGGCGCTCAAACCGGCAATTAGGGACAGTACGGCGAGTAACGTCTTTTTCACAATTCGCTCCCGAGCAGTTAGCCTGCCATAAGCTATTGTCTACGCACAATGTTAAGAGGATTTAAAAAGCCGGGAGATGGCGCGAAAAGAGGCCTGGGCGGCACGGGTCGGGGAGACGGGCGGAATTGGACGCGGAAGTGCCACATGGAAAAGGACATCGCCCCCTGTGGGCGGGAACGGCGTCAGGGAAGGCCGCAGCGGCGGGATCGGCTGGCAGGACAACCACGGGAGCGCCGGAGAACGAATCCCGCGCGGCCGGAGAAAATCAGGCCGCGGCAGGGGTTTCCGGGGTGGTTTGGGGCTGGTTCTGCCCGGTGGGCGCCAACGGAAGGGCGATGTGGAAGCTGGCGCCCTTGCCGAGGACGCTCTCAGCCCAGATGCGGCCGCCGTGGGCCTGGACGATGTGCTTGACGATGGCGAGGCCGAGGCCGGTGCCGCCGGACTCGCGGGAGCGGGCCTTGTCGACGCGGTAGAAACGCTCGAAGATGCGGTCGATGTGCTCACTGGCTATGCCAGGCCCAAAGTCCTGAATGGTGAAGACCACCTCAGTGGCCAGAGGCCGGGCGGAGGCGACGATGCGCTTGCCGGAACGGGCGTACTTGAGGGCGTTCTCAAGAAGATTGCCGAAGACCTGGTGCATGGCGTCGGGATCGGCAGAGACGAGGGCGTCGGGCGCGCCCTTGAACTCAAGCTCGACGCCGGAGTCGACAAAGTTGCCGCCCATGGAGTCAATTGCATCCTTCAGGAGCAGGCTGGCGCGGACGGGCTGCAACTTTACGGAGTAGTCCGGACTCTCGACACTGGCCAGGGCCAGCAAATCTTCAGTAAGCCGGTTCATGCGGGTGGCGTTCTTGAGAATGATGCCGAGGAATTCGAGGGTCATCTCGGAGCTGGGGTTGGGATCCTCGATGAGGGTCTCGACGTAGCCCTGGATGGAGGTGAGCGGGGTGCGGAGCTCGTGGCTGACGTTGGCCACAAACTCACGGCGGGATTGCTGCGCGGCCTCGATGCTGGTGACGTCATGGAGGACGACGAGCGCGCCGCCGGCGGGCAGGGGCGCGGCGTTGACCTCAAAGACACGACCGGGCGCGAGCAGGCTGGCGCGGCCGACGGAGAGGGACTGGGTGTCAAGAGCC
>JAKCDN010000097.1 GCA_021841795.1 Acidobacteriota bacterium
TCCGGCACCAGTGGATTCCCCAAAGGCGCGGCTTTGTCCAGCAATGCGCTGCTGGGGGCGCGCGCTTCCACTGTGCTTACCGGAGCTTTTCTGGGACCGCGCGACCTTGCGCTGGTGGCTCTGCCCTGGTCGCACATCATGGCCGTAAGCATTGCTCTCTATGGTCTGATGGCGGGCATACGCGGATGCTTTCTCGACCGCTTCGACGTCGATGCCGCGCTGAGCCTGGTGGAGCGTTTCGGCATAACGGCTGTTATTGGCGTACCGACGATGTTGACGCGGCTGGTGAATGCCAATCCGGATCCGGCGCGGCTGGCTACGGTGCGGGTCTGGCTTTCGGCCAGCGACCATCTGCCCGCTGAGGTGCGGCAGCGTCTGCGCCGGTTCGGCGCGCTCTTCCGGCTGCCCGGCGGCGCGCGCATTCCCCCGCTGCTGCTGAACGGTTACGGCATGGTGGAATTGGGCGGTCTCGCGATGATGGGCATTGAACTGCCTTTGCTGCACGGGAGCGGCGATCTGTGTGTTCCCGTACCGCCGTTTCAGATTCGCGTAGTGGATGAGAGCGGGAGCGTTCTGCCGCCCGGCACGGCCGGTGAATGCCAGATCCGCCGCCGCGGCGTCACCCCCCACTACTGGAAAGACAAGGGCGATACGCAGGGCATACTCACCGGGGACGGATGGCTGCGCACAGGCGATCTGGCCGTGCGCAATCGTATGGGGCTCATCCGCCTGGTGGGGCGCGCGAAAGATGTGATCAAGGCAGGCGGCTACTCCGTCTATGTGCGTGAGCTGGAAGAGGCCATCCTGGCCCATCCTGCCGTGGCGCGCGCCGTGGCATTCGGGCTGCCGCATCGTGAGAAAGGCGAGATTCCTGTCGCCGCGGTCGAACTGCATCCCGGCGCCGCTGCGAGCGAAGCCGAACTGCTGGGCTGGTGCCGCGGCAACCTGGCCGCATATAAGGCGCCGCGGCGCATCTGGATTCTCGATGCGGGCGAACTGCCGCAGAACCACACCGGCAAGTTTCTGCGGCGCGTGCTTCAGGAACGCTTTGCCGCGCAGATAGATTGATTCCGGGGGTAGCGCGTTAAAGCGGGGCAAACCTGCGCAGCCGCGGTCATGCCAGGACCGGAAGAACCTCTCGGGAGGCAGCCGTCACCATCTCTCGGATCGAGTCGATTACCAGATCGGGTTGGTCGAGGTGGATCCAGTGCGCGCTCTCCATCGCAATCACCTGCCGCACATTGTTCCCGATCTTTGCCAGGCATTGCTCGGAGAGCGGCGTCGCTTTGCCCGGCGTCAGCACCAGTACAGGAATGTCGCGAATGGGATCGGCGTTTTGCATTTCGGAAACGGCGTGCGGAACCGAGGCCACATGGCGCTGCATGCCGGTATAGTACCCCGGCCTCGACCAGTGTGAAGCCACCATCGGCCAAACCTCGCGAGGCATCTTGCCTACTTCCTCGGTCACCCGTTTCAGCACGTGACGGGGGCCGGTTCCACCAGCGGCGGCGGCGTTCCCCGACGGATTGCGCGAACCGCGCAGCAATGACGTAATGGCAAGGCGTGCCAGACCGAAGCGCGCAATCGGAATCGCGCAGGCAGACAGCTTTTTCCCGCGCTCAATCATGTACTGTTTTTCCGGGTTGAGCGGAGGCCATTCCTCGCAGCGCATCGGATCTACCAGCACCACCCCGGCGACATCCTCCGGATACATGGTTGCATAGCGGCGCATGACCAGGCCGCCAAAGGAATGTCCCACCAGGACATACGGCGGCTTGATGCCCGCAGATTCCAGCATAGTGTGCAGTTCGAGCGAGATATTGCCCGGCGTGCGCAGGCTGCGGCAGGGACTGCTCCAGCCAAGCCCGCAGCGATCGTAGGAGGCGGTAGCGGTAAAACTGGAAACCTTCTCCTGCACGTGATGCCAGTTCAGGTTGGTAGCGGCAATCCCGGCCTCAAAGAGCACCGCCGGCTCGCCCGAACCTTTTCTCACCACATAGAGCTTCTGACCGCGCCCGATCTCCACCCAGCGGCCGTTGCCGGTGAACCGCCGCCTGTCGTGTCGGGCGCCAAGGATCTGATAGAGAAATCCCGCAGTAAGAAGGGCGGCAATCAGCAACAGAATTACAAGGGAATGGCTCATTGACGGTCCTCGAATCGATTGATTTGCCCGGGCTGGAGATGGCGGATGCGCAGTTGGATCTGCGCGCCACCGCGTCTGGAGCCTGTGCGCGCGAGCTCAGCGCCGATGCTTCTTGCTGCCTCCGCATGCAGGGTAGAGCCGGGCTGACCGCAACCGCGCAACGCGAATCCGGCAAAAGCCTTCATACTGCGCGGCGGCATGACGATCCGAAGCACGAGGACCGGCTTCATGACGCGATCCTTCCATCGTGAATGCGAATGTGCCGCGGCGCGGCGCGCGCAATCTCGTCCTCATGCGTCACCACGATCAGCGTCATGCCGTGCTTCTTCTGAATGCCGGTAAGAATCTCCATAATGCGGGCGGAGTTGGCGCTGTCGAGGTTCCCGGTAGGCTCGTCGGCCAGCAGGATCTCGGGCTGATTGGCCAGCGCGCGCGCAATGGCGACACGCTGCCGTTCACCTGCCGAGAGCTTGTTGGGATGCTGATCCATGCGGTGTTCCATGCCCATCTCGCGCAACAGCGCCTCGGCCCGCTCACCGCGGTTTCCACTGCAGCTCCTTGACGCCAGCATGGGCGCCTGCACGTTCTCCACGGCACGCAGGGTAGGAAGCAGGTAGAACGCCTGAAAAATAAAGCCGACATGAGCGCTGCGATATGTATCCAGGTCGATGGAAGCGCCCAGGGGAGCGTTCCGGAACAGGACACTGCCACTGCTCGGCGTATCGAGCCCCCCGAGCAGATGCAGAAGGGTGGATTTGCCGCTGCCGCTATGACCGCTGATGGCCACAAATTCGCCCGCCTCAATGGAAAGGTCGACGCCGCGCAACGCCTCGATGCGCCCCTCGTCATAGCTCTTGCGCAGGTTGCGCACCTCAAGAATAGGGCCATTCATGCCGCAATCCCTCCAACGGGAAAAGACGCGGCGCGCTGCCCCAAACGCGCACCGTCTGCAGGCTCGCCTGCATGGAGCCTCGCCGGGGTCCTTGGACGCCTTTTGCCGGAAAAACGAAAGATAACTACTTGAAAGGATTGATGATATGTCATGCCTAGCTTATTCGCCCGAAACCGACTACCTGCAGGGGGATCGAATTGAGTGTATTCGGCGCGCCGGAGCGTGTCTATGGAAAAGTTAGGTATCAGACTCCTCCAGACGCCGCGCCGAGCCGTCCGGGTGCGTATGTTGGACGGCATGAGCGCAAAAACGTCGCAGCAAGGCGGTTCAGGCCTGCGGGCGGACCAGGGATTCGACCGGTCGGAGCTTCAAAACCTGCTCGATGAGGTCTGCCGCACGGCCGGGCCCGTCCATCTGTTGGATGGCTGTTTGCAGGCCCCGGGCTGCCTGGCGATATCGCGGTTCTTCGAGAACCTGCCGGACCGCGGCGCGAAGCCGGGCGGAAGTCAGACGATGGCGCGAGACCACAACCCCTGCTCCACGCGCTTTGAGCCGGGCCGCCACGCCCGGCTGATCGTTGCCCAGGGGAATGGCGACCAGCGGAATCCCCTCCGAGAGCGACTCCAGCACCGTATTGAGGCCGGCATGGGTGATCACCAGAGCGGCCTTCTTCAGGACTTCCAGCTGGGGCGCAAAGCCCACGACCACAGGTGCGCCGGCCAGTTCACCCAGTTGAGCGGGAGCCAGGCCGCCGCCCAGCGCGATCACGAGCTGCGCGTCCAGGCCCGCGCAGGCGTCGGCAATCTTCCTGAAGATCTTCTCCGAGCCATTCTGGAAGGTTCCCAGTGACGCGTAAATAAGCGGCCTGCCATCCAGGCGCTCCCAGGGGAACTCGATCGCGGGACGCTGTTGCGCGTGGACGAAGGGCCCGGTGTAGTGGAGGCCTGCGGGCTTGTGGCCGCGCAGAGAAAACTCCAGGGCCTCGGGCAACTGGGTAATCTGCGCCAGCGGCGACAGGCCGTCCTCGGGGCGCAGATGAGGGGTTAGCCCCCAGGCCTCACGCTGGACGTTGACATCGCGGAAGATGGGAGATCCCATCCACAGAAGCATTTGAATGGCAAGGCGATTCCGCAGACGGCCGAGCGGATCTTCTTTTGCCGCCCATCCCAGCCAGAAAGGCGGAAAACGGTCGTCGTGCACCAGCGGGGGCAGCAGGGCGATTGAAATCCAGGGAAGGCCCAGGTAGTCTCCAACGCTGCCGGCAAAATCCGCCTCATCGACCAGCAGGGCGTCCACGCCGGCGGCGCGCACCGCCTTGGGGCCGTCGCGCAGAACCATGCGCGCGGAATCTCTCACCCGCTGCAGCGTAAAGCGAAGCGCCTCCACCCCTTTGAGCCTGGCCATGCGCTCATCCAGCTTCCCTAACGAGCCGAGCGGATAGTCTTCGGCGCCAATGCAATGAAAGCTGATTCCGGCGTCTCTCACCCGCTCTTCGGTGTCGGCGATCCCGAATAGGACGACCTGATGGCCCCTCAGTTCCAGGGAGTGCGCCAGCGCAGTCATCGGATTCAGATGCCCGGTGGCCGGGAAGCAGAATGCTCCAAATTTTGTCATGTCTCTCTTTGATCGTGTACGGAGCGGATTTCCCGTCCGCCGTTGTCCCCTTGCCCAGATTCAAGGTGCCCGCGCGCCCTCGGCGCAACTGTGAAGTCCGGCAGCGCCGAGGGCGACGGCCCCACCCAGGCAGCTCCGGGATGAGAACCGCTAATCGCACCGAAGCGCATCCACCGGTGAGAGTTGCCCTGCGCGCCAGGCCGGAAGCGCCCCGGCAAGCAGCCCGGACAGGATTGCCACTCCCAGCGCGGTCACCAGCAGTTGCCAGTGCAGCGTTGCGGCAAAGAAGCTGGCGGTCTGCGGCAGGGCTGCCAGCACGCGCAGAGCACACCATCCTAGCCCGATTCCCAGAAGCCCCCCGCCCAGTCCCAGCAAAGCAGCTTCGGTTTCAATGTGCGCCAGCACCTGCCATCGCTTCCAGCCCAGCGCGCGCAGAATGCCGATCTCCCTGGTGCGCTCGAAGACAGACATGGCCATGGTGTTGGCGATGCCCAGGATACCGATGATGAGGGCAAGCAGAGAAGTTCCCCAGGCAAACGACTGTGCCACCTTGACGAACTGATTGTCGCGGGCGCGCTCGGCGGCAGGCACAGCGCGTACCCCCGGCAGCGCGTCCTGAATCGCAGCCTGGGAGCGCCTCAGATATTTCTCCGGCGACTCGCCCGCCGGCGCCGGACGCAGACGCACGTCAATGGTTGAGACCTTCCCGACCATCCCGCTCAGACTCTGCAACTGGCCGAGCGGCATGACGATTGCCGCTGCCTCCAGTGTGGACGCGGCATGATAGATCGCCGTCACCTTGAACTCCGCGCCCTGAAGCTCAATCGTGTCGCCCGGTTTCTTGTTCAGATCCTGCGCCAGCAGATCTCCGAGCATGACTTCAGGCTGGCCATCGCGCACCATGCGCCCGGCCATGATCTTCAGGGAATGAAATTCAAAGGCATCGGAGTTCCAGCCGTAAACCAGTGCGTTGACTTCAGGAGTCACATCCATCAGGTTGAAGATGGTAGGCGATACCTGCGCCACCATCGGCAGCGCCCTGAGCCTTACCGCGGCGGACTCGTCCAGGGTCGTGTTCAGAAAGCTGCCCTGAATCACCGAGATGTCTGTGCCGCTGCTGGTGTAAATGCGAAACCACTGCTGCTCGAACGCGGTCGAAAATCCTACCAGCCCGACCAGCGCACCCACTCCCATGCCGATTCCAAAAAGCGTCAGCAGGGATCTCAGGCGCCGACGCCGGAGATTCTTCAGCACATATCCGATGAACGATAACGACGTGGTCATGGAATCGGAGGCTTTCTTCAGTTTTAGTTACAAGTTCAGAGGGAACGATCTTGCCGGGGCAGCGATCGACGCCACATCCAGAATATGAGGTCAGGCGAGCGGTTTCCAAATCGGCCTCCTGAATCCCTCTGCCAGCTTCGCCACCGGGCAGCGCCAAAAGGCCTGTTCAGCCACTCCGGCACGGCGCCGGAGATCAGGAAATGCATCTCCTCGTCTGACCCGGCCTGTCAGCGGAACCGGCAAGCCGGCAAACGGCAGGAAGACCGGCCGGACTGGATCGGAACTGAAGCGAATACAATGTGAGTCGCGAGGATCGGCGGCAAATCGACCTCATCAAAATGCCCCGTGGAATCTGGCCGGGCGGACAGGATCAGAATGAACACCAAATTCAGTTTGGCGCTTTTGTTTGCAATCGGACTCGCCCTGGCGGCCACACGGACGACGGCACAACAGAACCACGCGAAAAACGGGGCAACTCCATCTCGTCCCCAGGGCCCTTGCGACATCTATGCTGCCGCCGGCGATCCCTGCGTAGCTGCTCACAGCACCACGCGCGCGCTCTATTCCTCCTATAGCGGTCCTCTGTACCAGGTGATGCGCCAGTCGGATGGCAAGACGCTGAACATCGGCATTGTTCAGCCGCAAGCCTCGCCCATCCCCGATCCAGGCGGATACGCCGACGCCGCCGCGCAAGACCGGTTCTGCGCCAACACCTACTGCTGGATCACGACCATTTACGACCAGTCGCCCAGGCACAACGACCTTACGCAGGCGCCACGGGGCGGATTCGGCGGCCCAGCCCTCGGCGGCGCCAACAACCTGCCCATCGCCGATATGGCTCCGGCAAGCCTCATGGGCCACAAGGTCTATGGCGCGTTCATTGAGCCGGGCATGGGACTGCGCCACGACGATGCTAGCGGCACCGCCGTCGACGACCAGGCCGAAGGCGAGTATTGGGTCGTGGGAGGAAAGCACTTCAACGCCGGATGCTGCTTCGATTACGGCAACGCGGAGATCGACAGCCGCGACGATGACAACGGCACCATGGAAACGCTTTATTTCGGCAATGCCACCCCGTGGTACAGCGGAAGCGGGCACGGCCCGTGGATTATGACCGACCAGGAGAATAACCTGGTCGGCTGCGTCAATAAGGACGGCACCAAGGGCTGCCCCAATCTGCCCAGCATCCCGTGGCGCTTTGTAACCGCGGTGGCCAAGGCCAAACCGCACCGTTGGGCAACCATGGGGGGCAATGCGCAGCAGGGGACATTATCCGTCCTCTTTGATGGGCCACGCGTCAACCCCACCTACGATCCCATGCGGAAACAAGGGGGCATCCTTCTGGGCACCGGCGGCGACAACAGCGACGGTTCGCAGGGCACGTTCTATGAAGGGGCCATGACGGCAGCCGGCACGTTTCCGTCCAACGCCACCGACCAGCGCGTGCAGGCCAACATCGTTGCTGCCCGCTACGCGGAGCCGTCCATCGTGCTCACACCGGCATCGGCGCCGCCGGAGCCGCAATCCTTCACCCCGGGATCGTCCCGCCAGATGACGGTTAGCTTTACGAACACGGGAGAGGCGCCGGCAAACGGCGTGACGCTGAGCATTGCCGTACCCGGTCCGCAGTGGACTTCAGTCGTGTCGGGCGCCGCCGAAACATCCCGAACCACAAACGAACCCGTAGCGCCCGGAGCAACGACAAGCGCGACCTTTACGATCACTTCCGGCCCCGGGGCCTTCAGTGGCGACCTGGTCGCAACGGCGCGGTGGACGGATTCGGCCGATGGCAGAAATCACCAGGAGACAACGGCGGAGAAGGTGCGAAATGCCGAGCCGGTCCGGATGAACGAGTTCCGAGTTCACACCGGAGATCCGGCCAACCTGACCAACTCCTTCATCGAACTCTACAACGCAGGCTCGCAAAGCATCGATATTTCAAACTGGACGCTAACCGTGCATCCGGCGCAGCAGGCTGTTTTCTCGACCATCGGGATTCCGGCGGGAACCCGGCTTGCCGCCGGCGGCTTTTACCTGCTTGGACTCGCCGACTCAGGACTGGCGATCCCTGCCCAGGCAGGCGACAGCGTGCTTTATGTACGGAATATTGAGGGCATGTCAGCCGGCGATACCATCGACATCGGCGCCGGCGCCAACGCCGAAACCGGCAAAATCCAGAGCCTGGGAACCGCGGCCGGCAACCATACCACGCTGTGGCAGCCTCTTCCCGACGGGCCCATTACGATTGCTGCCGGCTCGGCCAACGTGCCCGTCGAGAGCGTGGCAGGGTTCGCGGTTGGACAGAAGATCGCGCTCGGCTACGGCGCGGCATATGCGCCCGCCGGCCTGGCCGGCGAAAAATATGAGACCGCCACGGTGACCGCCGTTGGCAAGCCGGGGACACAGGCCTATCTCGCCATGGATGCTCACGCCGGGGCATCCAACGTGAAGGTGACCTCGGTCGCCAACATCTCCGCTGGGGACACGATACGGCTGGATATTGATAGCGTCGGTCATGGCATCGAAACCGTCACCGTCACCCACGTTGGAACGGCGGCCGGCCAGACCAATCTCAGCGCCCCGGCAGATGCCGGCTCGAAAAGGATCGCTGTGCGCAGGGCAGAGGGATTCTCCGTGGGCGACCGCATCGCGGTGGGTACGCCGGCGAGCCTTGAAATGGTTACCGTGACCGCGATCGGCAACCGGATGCCGCGCGGCATCACGATCGACGTCACCCCCGCGCTGGCAAAGTCCCATGTAGCCAGCGAGTGGGTCGTCTCTCACGGTACGGGCCTGGATCTGGCTGCTCCTCTCAAGTTCAACCATGCGGCCAATCTTCCCTTTAGCGACCGCGGAACCGGAATCAGCTTCCAGCCCGCCACGGCCTATGTGCACTTGAGCGGTGAGCCAATCCGCGCACTCGGCACGGGCATCACGCTGGATCAACCCTTGGCCCATCCTCACGCCATCAACGACGTCGTTCGCGATGCCGCTGTCACGACCGCCGGCTATCAGGGATCGCCCGCCCCCAACCAATGGTTCGGAGGGCCGGAACTGACGACCATATCGCCCATCTTTGGCCGGACCATCACCATCGAAGAGGGCAGCATGGTGTTGCGGGATGCCTCCGGAGTTGTCGCCGACAGCCTCAATTACGGCGGGCTGGTGGATCCCTGGGCGGCCGCCGGCGATCAGGGCGTCTCCGGAGCGCGGCTGAGCGGTTGCTTCGCGCCCGCGCCTGGCTCCGGCTTCGCGCTGTGGGCCACCGTCGTGGCGCCATCCGCCACCAATACCAGCACGGGAAGATCGCCTGACGGCGCAGACAGCGACAGCAACTGTAACGATTTCCTGACTCAGGCCACGGCCACTCTGGCCGCCGATTCACCCGCGGGAGCGGCCAATATCAAGGTCACGGACGTGGAAGGATTCACCACCGGTCAAACC
>JAKCDN010000098.1 GCA_021841795.1 Acidobacteriota bacterium
TGCTGACTGGGTCTATTGTGCACCGGATGGGGGAAATTGTCGGCAAGGTTTCTGGGGATTTTTTTGTGGGGTGTGGGTGGGGTTGGGGATGGCGGGGCGGGGGGTTGACGCTGTGAGCCATTTATCACGGCGAAAAACGCTACGCGGCTAAGGTTTATGCTATCCCGGGTGCCCAGAAGCGAGGCACCTGGGACAAGCGGCTTCGGTGGGAGAACTGGCTTCACTGGCGCGTGGTCTCCCAGGTCTCAAAAACGAGACCTGGGGCAACCGGCTTATCGCGGCGCAGGTGTACGTCCGGGAAGAAAGCGATGCGTGGGAGCTGTTGTTACTGGGCTGCCGGGGCCGCTTTCTTGTGCTCGACGAAGATGTGGGCCTGATGGCAGCTCACACAGGTTCTGCCTTTCATGAAGGGATCGGACTTCAGTTGCGCCACCTGTTCGGTGTGACAGGTTTCGCAGGTGCTTAACCCCGGCTTGCCCGCGAAGTCCTTTGCGGTGGTCTCGCCGTGGCAGACGGTGCATTCGACGCCGTTGGCGGCATGGGGGCTGGCTTTCCATTGGTCATACACCGCCTTGTGGCAGGTGGCGCAGGTATCCCCGGCTGGAATCAGCCGATGGAAGATATGGGTGGGTTGATCCTGCTGAGCAGCGGCAGGTTGGACGGCAGCAGCCAGAAAGAGAGCAAGAAGCAGGGCGGAGCCGAACATACACTGGCGGAGATAATTCACGGAAAAGATCCTCCTGATTAGGATTTCTGAGTGTCAAACCGGCGATGGCTGCCGATCAGTGACAGGCATCACGGCTGACCGGAGCGGGGTCTCGGCGCAGGCGGCGAGGAGCGTCCGCGGGCGGTTGGCGAGTTCCCTGCCCTGCGCGCTTACAATCTGCGAAGGAGAGTGAGCGTATGCCCGAATGGCCCGGAGGGATGGCGCGCAATGCGTTCAAGCAGGCGCTGAGCCGCGGAGAGCGGCAGGTTGGATTGTGGTGCAGCATGGGAAGCGCGGTTGCCGCGGAGATTGTGGCGGGAGCGGGATTTGACTGGATCGTGATCGACGGCGAGCACGCGCCGAATGACATCACCACGCTGCTGCCGCAGTTGCAGGCGATGCGGGGCGGGACGGCGGAGCCGGTGTTCCGGGTGCCGTGGAACGAGCCGGTGATCATCAAGCGGGCGCTGGACGTGGGAGCGCGGTCCCTGCTGATTCCATTTGTGCAGAATGCGGAGGAGGCGCGCCGGGCGGTAGCGGCGACGCGGTATCCGCCGCTGGGGATACGCGGGGTGGCGGTGGGCCCGCGCGCGAACGACTACGGACGGATCCAGAACTACCACCGCAACGCGCACCTGGATACCTGCGTGCTGGTGCAGATTGAGACGCGCGCGGCGCTGAGGGAGATTGAGGCGGTGGCGGCGGTGGAGGGGGTGGACGGGATCTTTATCGGCCCGAGCGACCTGGCCGCGGACTTCGGGCACCTGGGCAATCCCAAACACGCCGAGGTGCAGGCGGCGATCGGCGAGGCGGCGGCGCGCATCCGGAGCGGAGGCAAGGCGGCGGGCACGCTGGCGGGGAATGCCGAGGATGCCGAGGCGCTGTTTGCGGCGGGGTACAACTTTACCGCGGTGGGCAGCGACGCAGGCATTCTGGCGCGGAACGCCGAGGCGCTGGCGGCGCGGTTCCGGACGCGATAAGGCGCAAGGCCGGCGGCGGGAAGCCGCCGGGCGCTTACGCGCTGGGCGTGGCCGCGGTCTTGAAGTTGATGACGTGATAGACGGCGGGCTCGGCGCCGACATTCTTGAAGCCGTGCAACTGGTTCGAGGCGTTGAAGATGATGGAACCGGGGCCCACGCGCACCCAGCTGCCGTTGGAGAGCGTCTCCACGGTGCCCTGGCGGATGATGATGAGCTCCTCGTTGGGATGCCGGTGAGGCGGATGGGGGGACTTGCCGGGATTGAGCGTGGTGATGTGCATCTCGAGGTTTTCGAGGGTGGCGGTGGGCGTGCTGCAGACGGTGCGCACGGAGCCGTTGGCGTTGGGTTTGTCGACGAGGGTATTCCAGTCGAAGACATGGGAGCCCATTACGCCGGCGGGAGCGGCGGAGGCCATGGCATCGCCGGCGATGGCAGTGGCGGCGAGAGCGGCGAAGAGTTCTCTGCGGTTCATGGATATTCCTTTGCGAATCGGACTGCGCTGCGGGGCGAGGACGGCGGCGGGCACACGAGCAGCCGCATTCGCACTCGCAGTCCCTTATAACGAAGTGCGCAGGACGCGCGCAAGGCTGGGGTAGCGTGCAGGGGCCTGCCCAGCAACATCCGGACCGCGACAAAATGCAGAGACAAGGTGACGACGTGGAGCAGTTTCATGAGACGTGCAGGCGCCGACGGGTCGCGGAAGAGCCGCGGCGGTGAAACCGGACAGATTAACTCCACTTTTAAAATGAATGAGATAACGCTATCGTCCGCGAGAAGCTGTGGTCTGTGACAAAAGACACATCCGGCTGTGACGAATTGAATTAGGCTCCTGATGCAATACAAATTCCCCTGTGCCTTCAGACACAGCCGCCTTTGCGGTCCCACCGATGGCGGCCCTGGGTGGCGAAGGCCTGTTTGGCAGGACGCCACCATGGCAAAACCAAAATCATCGATGCAACTGACGCGCGCGGCGGACTACGGGGTGCGGGTCATGATTCAACTGGCGACGGTGGACGGCAACGATCGGGTGCCGCTGCCGGATCTGGCGCGGGCGGCGGAGGCGCCGGAGAGCTTTCTGTCGAAGGTGCTGCAATCGCTGACGAAGGCGGGGCTGATTACCTCGCGGCGGGGGCAGGCGGGAGGATTTCACATAACGCCGCTGGGCGCGACGGCGTCGATGCGCGAGGTGATTGAAGCCATCGACGGCGAGATCTGCCTGAACCTGTGCCTGATGCACGGGCGGCCGTGCTCGCGGAAGGCGCAGTGCCCGGCGCATCCGGTGTGGGCGGAGGCGCAGGAGGCGATGCTGGAGGTGCTTTCGCGGGCGACGATCGCGTCTCTGGCGGCGCAGAACGCGCCGACGCCGACGCGGCTGGTAAGCGTGGCGGGGAGTCCGGCGGCGGTGTAGCCGCGGGGGCATTTGCCATGCAGGCGGCGGTAGTGTTTCAATCAAGTTAATGAAACAGGGGTGCTCCGCGGAGTTGCGGGGCTGAGAAATACCCTCGAACCCGATCCGGATAATACCGGCGTGGGAAGTTTTCTCTCGGACGAGCAGCAATACTTCCATCCATCGCGGCGCGGCTCCTTTGTTTCAGCAAATGAAATGCAGAGGAAGCCCATGTTGCCTGCCGCAGTTGTATTCCATCGATCCAGACAGTTTGTAACGATCTCGTTCACGGTGTGGGCGGGATTTCTGGGGTTGTTTGCAGCCCTGACGCCGGTGACGCCGGCGCAATCGACGACGCCGCCCGCGGCCGCGCAAGCGAAGCCCGCGCCGGTGACGACGACGGTGGTGGTGCGCGGAGAGACCGCGGACAACTATCTTCCCGAATCGATAACGGTGGGCACGCTGGACGGCGCGCCGCTGAAGGAGGCGCCGCTCTCAGTGACGGTGGTGACGCGCGATCTGCTGAACGACCAGGGCGCGCGGCTGCTCTCCGATGTGGTGAAGAACGACGCCTCGGTGGGCAACGACTACGTGCCGGTGGGGTATTACGGGGTTTACCAGATCAGGGGATTTCCGATCGATCTGGCCACGGGGCTGGAAGTGAACGGGATGACGATCGCGGGCGAGCAGGATGTTCCGCTCGAGAACAAGGAGAGCGTGGAGATTCTGAAGGGCATTGCGGGGGTGGAGAGCGGGGTGGCGAACGCAGGCGGGCTGATCGACTTTGTGACCAAGCGCCCGGCGAACATCCAGGCCCTCGATCTGGCGACGGATCAGCGCGGGACGGCGTATGGGGCCACCGATCTCGGGCATCTGTTCGGCAGCCGGAAGCAGGTGGGGGCGCGGTTGAACCTGGCCGGGGAGCGGATTGTGCCCTACATGGAGGACACGGAGGGTTGGCGCGCGGTGGGCGCGGGCGCGGCGGACTGGAAGATCGACGCGGCCACGATGCTGAAGGGGGATTTCGAGTATCAGCACAAGACGGAGCGCGACGGAAGCGGCTACCAACTGCTGGGCGGCGCGGTCCTGCCCGATATCAACCACATCTACACCTCCACGATGCTGGGAGACCAGCCGTGGGGCCCGGCGGACACCTACGACACGTTCAACACGGGCGCGCGGATCGACCGCAGATTCTCAGCGGCGTGGACGGCTTACGGCGCCGCGAGCCTGAGCCACTCGCTGATTCAGGACAACGTGATCTACGCGTACGGGTGCTACTACGAGACGGCGTGCAGCTCGGGCGCGGCGCCGTACCCGTGGTTTTTTGCGCCGGACGGAAGCTATGACATGTACGATTACCGCGACCCCAACGAACTGCGCATCGACTCCGAGGCCGAGGCGATGCTGATCGGCCACATCCATACGGGCGCGGTGACGCAGGATATTGCCGCGGGCGCGGATCTGTTTTTGCGCAGCGTGCAGCAGCCCGGTTTCTACACGGCGCAGAATCCCTACGATCCCAACGGCATTGTGCAGGACGGCGCGGTGTACACGTACGTCGGCTCGGCCAATATCTACCAGCCGATTCCACAGGTTCCGCAGGAGAGCCCGCTGGAGAGCGCAGGACCGCGCAGGCTGTACGAAGACAGCCATCAATCCTCGGCGGTGATTCAGGACCGCGCGCATCTGCCCGGGCACGTGCAACTGATCGCCGGCGGGCGCTACGACGCGCTGCGGGACCACAACTACTCAGGGTATGCCTCGTGCGCGAATGCGGCCAATCTCGATCCGACCACCGCGCCTCCGGCGGCGCTGAACCCCTGCGCGGCGAAGCTGAAGGACGAGCCGGTGTGGCTGCCGCAATTCGCGGCCACGTTCAACCCCACGGAGAACCTGACGCTCTACGCGAACTACGGGGTGCTGCTGTCGCTGGGGCCGCAGGCGCCGTTCTGGACGGAGAACGGGAGCCAGTTTCTCGATCCATATTTCACGCGCCAGGTGGAGGCGGGCGCCAAGTACGAGCCGAACGGGCGCATCCTGCTGACGGGCGCGCTGTTCCACATGAGGGCGCCGTTCTTTTATCCCAAGATGCTGACGGGGCCGGAGAGTTCGTATCCGGCGTGCGGATTCAATCCGGCCACTCCGGTGAGCAATCTGTGTTTCGAATCGGAGGGCCGGGAGACGCACAACGGCTTCGAGTTCAACGCCGAGGGCAAGGCGGCGGATTGGCTGCGCGTGGACGGCTCACTGGCCGCGATGACGGCAATTTCAACGGGCACGGGGACACCGGCGTTTGACAACAAGCAGGTGCTGAACGTGCCGCACGTGCAGGCGGATCTGTTTGCGGACGTGACTGTGCCCTGGGTGCGGGGGTTGCACGTGATGCCGGGGTGCAACTTTGCCTCGCGCAAGGCGGCGACGCGCGACGACGCGGTGAGCGTGGCCAGCTACAATCTTTTTAATCTCGGCGCGCGCTACACGCCGGGCGGCGATGAGGGGCGAGTTACATTTCGCATCTATGCCGATAACATCACAAACAAGCGCTACTGGTCGGACACGGGCGCCAGCTACGGCGACATGTTTGTGTGGCTGGGAGCGCCGACGACGGTGCGCCTTTCGGCGCACTACACGTTCTGACCGGATGCCGGCGAAGAGATGACATACGCGGCAACGACACACGGGATGGATGGAACGCTGGTGAGTCCGGACTGGCCGCCGCTGAAGCTGGAGGAAGTGCGCGCGGTGCTGGCGCAGTTCGCGGCGATCGGCGCGGCGGAGCGGATTCTGACGGTGAGCCCGCGCCCGTTTTCCGCGGCGGGCGTGGTGCAGGCGGCGAGCGGTCCGGTGTTCGTGAAGCGCCATGACCGGCGGGTGCGCGACCGGGAGGGCCTGCTCGAAGAGCATCGATTCCTGGCGCATCTTTTTGCCAAGGGCGCGCCGGTTCCGCGGGTGCATGTTTCCGACGAGGGCGAGAGCGCAATCGCGCTGGGCGAGGCGACGTACGAGGTGCATGCGATTCCGGCCGGGGTCGATGCATATGAAGACGCAATCTCGTGGACGCCGTTCCGCGCCGTGGGCCACGCGCACGCGGCGGGCGAGGCGCTGGCGCGGCTGCATATTGCGTCGCGGGGATACGAGGCGCGGGCGCGGCGGCCGCGCCCGCTGGTGGCCAGCTTCAGCATCTTTGCCGCGCGCGATCCGATCGCGGCGATGGCGCGGTATCTGGGGCAGCGGCCGTGCCTGGGAGCGGACCGGGGCGTGCGGGTGTGCGCGGCGCGGGCGCTCGACCTTCTGACGCCGTTTCATGCGGAGCTGGCGCCGCTGCTGCCGGGGCTGGAGCCGTTATGGACGCACAACGACCTGCACAACTCCAACCTGTTCTGGAGCGACGGGAGCGCGGAGGCGCGGGCGACGGGGGTGATCGACTTCGGCCTTTCCGACCGCACGAACGCGGTGCATGACCTGGCGCACGCGATCGAGCGCAACATAGTGGAGTGGCTTGACCTGGTGAACGATCCGGGGCATCCGTGCGCGACGAGGATCCATCTGGACCATCTGGAGGCGCTGCTGGACGGCTACGAATCGGTGCGTCCGCTGTCAGCGGAAGAGCGAGAGGCGCTGGCGCCGATGACAGCGTTGTGCCATGCCGAGTTCGCGCTGTCGGAGGCGGACTATTTTCTGGACGTTCTGCAGGCGGAAGAGAAGGCCGTGATGGCGTACGAGGGCTGGCTGGTGGGGCACGCGGAGTGGTTCCACTGCGAGACCGGCCGCGCGCTGCTGGACGCGCTGCGACGCCGCGCGGCGGGGCGCAGGACGCGGGGAGCAGGACGCGGATGACGGGAATCGACGCAGGCGCATGGCTGGCGGCGCACGGTCTGGAGCTGGCGGGCGTGGCGACGACGGTGGCGGGGATCTGGCTGACGACGCGACGGCTGCTGATCTGCTGGCCGGTGACGCTGGCGGCGGACGTGCTGTATCTGGTGATTTTTTATCGTTCGCAGCTCTACTCCGACACGCTGCTGCAGTGTTTCTTTGTGGTGTTTACGCTGTACGGGTGGTGGCACTGGCGGCGGGGCGTACGCGAAGAGGGACAAGTGCGGGTGATGCCGCTGACGGCGGCGGGCACGATAGTCGCGCTGGCGGCGGGCGCGGCGGGCAGCGTGGCGCTGGGGGCGCTGGCGGTGCGGCTGCATGCGGCGCTGCCGCATCTGGACGCGGCGCTGGCGAGCTACTCCCTGGTGGCGAGCTGGTGGCAGGCGCGGAAGCACATTGCGAACTGGTGGCTCTGGATCGTGGTGGACCTGATCTACATCGGCGAGTACGCATACAAGGAACTGTGGCTGACGGCGCTGTTGTACGCGGGGCTGGTGGGGCTTGCGGGTCTGGGCCTGCGCGACTGGCGACGCGCTGCGGCGAACGGGTAGGGCAATTCCCGGGTCGCCACTTTCGATTTAGCGCCATGTTACCGCTAATTGGATCGCGCGGACCGGAGTGCTGCGGCTTCCCGATGCGGCGACTCAGGGATTGCGATCAACCGCGGCCTGCACCACGTTTCTGAGCGGCTCGCCGTTCATGTAGCGGCGCAGCTCATCGGCGGCAACGCGCAGCGAGCGCGGGGTGAATTGCGGGGTCGAGCCGCCGATGTGGGGGGTGATGATCAGGTTGGGGCAGCTCCAGAGGGGATGGCCGGCGGGCAGGGGCTCGGGATCGGTGACATCGAGGGCGGCGCGGATGCGGCCGGACTGCAGGGCCTGCACCAGAGCATCGGTATCGACGACGGGGCCGCGCGCGGCGTTGACGAGGAGCGCGCCCTGGCGCATCAAGGCAAGTTGGCGGCGGCCGATCAGGCCGATCGACTGCGGGTTGGCGGGAAGGATGAGCACCACGATTTCCGCCTGGGGCAGAAGGCGATCGAGCTCGGCGACGGGGTGCACCGGAGGCGTAGCGCGGGCGGTGCGGGCGACGCGCAGCATCTGCACATGAAAGGGCGCAAGCATGCGCTCGATCTCCTGGCCGATGGCGCCGTAGCCGACGAGCAGGACGGTTTTGCCGGTGAGCTCTTCCTGCATGACATCAGGGTGCATGGGCCGGGGGTCGGCGGTGATGCGGGCGTAGTGGGCGCTGGCCTCGAAGCGGCGCTTCCACAGGCCCGACGCCTGGATGTCGAGATAGAGCGGAAGGTACTTGAGCATGGCCAGAATGGCGGTGAGGGTCCACTCGGCGGTGGAGATGTTGTGGGCTCCGCGGGCGTTGCAGATGGTGACATGGGGGCCAACGGTACCGGGGATCCACTCAGTGCCGGCGAGCATGGAGAGGACGAGCTTGACGCCGCGCAGGCGCGGCCAGGCGCGCATGGCCCGGGCGGCGTAGGGATCGGGGATCCAGACGTCGATTTCCACGTCGTGATCCATCTTGTCGGACACGGGAACGAGCTCGATCCCGGCAGGGAGATCGCGCAGCCATTCGGCAGCGATGGTGGCTGGATATCCGAGGCGTAGCATGGAAACCTTTGCGCCCGGCCGACGGCGGGACGCCTGCATCCATGCTACCCGACGGGGGCGGGGATGGTTCAGACCGCGAGCAGGTTGGTGTACACGGCCATGCCGACGACGGAGTCGGCGCCGAGAGCGTGGAGGGCATCGACCTCCTGCTGACTGCGAATGCCGCCGGCGACGATGAGCTGCCTGGCGGTGAGCGGGCGCAGGCGGGCGGCAACCTCGACGGGGAAACCCTGCAGGGTGCCTTCAGTATCCACGTGGGTGTAGAGGAAGGCGGCGACGTGGGGATCGAGAAGGGGAATGGCATGATCGGGGGTGAGCTCGACCTGCGCCTTCCAGCCCTTGACGGCGATGCGTCCATTTTTTGTATCGATGCCGGCGACGACGCGATCGGCGCCGACGGAGGCGGCCAGAGCAGCGGCGAAGCCGGTGTTGACGGCGCCGTCGGAGGAGAAGAGCGCGGAGCCGACGATGACGCGACGGGCTCCGGCATCGAGCATGCGGCGGGCGCGGTCGATCGAATGGATGCCGCCGCCGACCTGCACGGGCAGGCGCCTGGCGATCTGCTCGACCAGGACGGAGTTATCGCCCTGGCGCATGGCGGCATCGAGATCGATGAGCTGGACCAGCGGATATTTCTCGAACTTTCCGATCCAGTACTCAAAATCGTCAAAGGCGAGGCGGAGTTTTTCGCCCTGTACGAGCTGGACGATGCGCCCGCCGAGCAGATCGATGGAAGGAATCAGCATGGAAGCCTCACAGGTATAC
>JAKCDN010000099.1 GCA_021841795.1 Acidobacteriota bacterium
TCCCCCTGCCCGAAGATGCGCTTGTGCCGGCCATCGACGCGCCCAACCTGCGCCATCCTGAAGCCGTCGCCGCCGCCATTCGCGCCGCGCTCGGTGAAACCGCCCTGCGCACGCGCTCGGTTACGCTGATTCTGCCCGACCTGCTGGTTCGGGTCTTTGTGCTGGACTTCGATTCGCTCCCCGCTAAGTACGCGGAGGCGGTTTCGGTCGTGCGCTTCCGCCTGCGCAAGATGGTTCCTTTTGACGTGGAGCCGGCTGGCGTCAGTTATCAGCCCCTGGCTCAAAATGATTCCGAGTGCAAAGTACTGGCCGCGGTGATCCCAGGCCCCATCCTCGCCGAATACGAGGGCGCCGTCCGCGATGCCGGCTACGAGCCGGGCGCCGTTCTCCCTTCCAGCCTCGCCGCGCTTGAAGCCGCTGATGCCATGGAAGGAGTGCTGGCCGCCAATCTTGGCGCTCGATCAATCACTACCGCCGTTGCCAGCGGCAACAGTCTCTTGCTTTACCGCACCATTGATCTGCCCTCGGATCCAGGGCTGCGCGCCGGCGAGATTGCACGCGCCATCGCCGTAGCCGCCGCTTATTTTGAAGACAAACTCGGCTCACCGCCGCAGCGCCTGCACTACGCGGGAACCCAAAACCCGGACGAGTTTGCGCGCTCCATCGGCGCCCTGCCGGTTACCATCGTCGAGTGGCCCGGGCGGCCGGAGGAAGGCGCGCTGACGCAGATTCCACAAACTAGTTTTGCCGGCGTGCTCGGCGCGCTGGCGGGAGCGAGCTAGTACGATGCAAGTCACACTCAATCTCGCCACGCGACCCTTTGCCGACGCAGGTCCTGCGCTCAAGCGCCTGCGCATCGGCATCGCCGTGCTGGCTGCGCTTTGCCTCCTGTTCCTCCTCGGCTTGCATCTGTTTGGCAGCCAGGCCGCGGCCGCCCGCGCCCGCGAGCACTCGCTCGACGGAAGCATTGCGCACGTCGAGGCCGAACGCCAGAGCGCGCAGGCCTTCATGCAACAGCCCGACAATGCCAAACTGCTCCAGCAGGCGGAGTTCCTCAACCAGCGCTTCGATGAGAAGTCCTTCTCATGGACCCTGGCCATGGAAGCCATGGAGACCGTACTGCCGGCCGGAGTTCAGGTCACCGCGATTGAGCCGCTACGCACCAAGGAAGGCCAGATTACCGTCGACCTGCGTGTTCTGGGACCGCGCGATCACACCGTGGATCTGGTACGCAACCTCGAAGACTCGCGGCGCTTTCTTTCGCCGCGCATCGAGTCCGAGAGCGCCGAGAACAGTAGTAGCCCCAACCAGCGGCAGATGGTACCCGTCAGCGCCTCGAATCGCTTTGAGTTCGAGATCTTCGCCGACTACAATCCGCCCACGCCCGAGGAGCGCGCCGCCCTCAACAGCAAAGCCAGGAAAGACGCTGCGGCACAAACCGCGGTCAAGCCCCCGAAGATTTCGGCCGCACCATCGCGCCCACGCATACACCGCGCGCCTTCCTCGTCGCCCGCGCAGCATGAACGTCCTCCGTACACCGGCCTGAGCGTAAAGCCCAGCCCGACCGCGAAGGGAGGAGCGCGATGAACTCCAGTCCTACAACTTGGCGCGAGCGGCTTGTCGCGCCGCTCACCTGGCACTGGGCCGCCTTTGCCGTGCTATTTGTGATTGCCGTCATTCTGGCCATTCGCCTCGGCCTCGACTGGGCCGCAATGGACAGCCATGCAACCGAAGTCTTGGCTGGCAAGCAGGTGGAGCTGAAGGCAATCGAACTGCAAACCGCGCCACTGCGCGGTCTCGATCTGCGCCTGGACAAAACCCGCAAGCAAATCAAGGACTTTTACCAGAAACGCATTCCGCCCAACTATTCCTCGATTGATGCCCGCATCGGCGAGCTCCAGGTGGCCTCAGGCGTGCGCCTCACGCGCGTACAGTACACGCAGGGCAAGCCCGGCGCAAGCCTGACCGAGATCACCATGGACGCCAGTATCAGCGGCGAATACCCCGCTATCATGCATTTCATCAACAGTATCGAGCGCGATCCCATGTTCTTCATCGTCCGCGCCATGGCCCTCACTGGCCAGCAGGGCGGACTCGTGAATCTGCGCCTGCGTGTCTCTACCTGGCTACGCCCGGCCGACGCCGTGGCCAGCGGCCTGCCCACCACCCCTGACGAGAACGCACCAGCCGTGAAGACTGCTCCAGAACCTGCGGCGAGCAAGGAGGGCGAATAATATGGCCCTTGCACTCGGCTTGGAAAACAAGCGCAACGTCACCATTGTGGCTGTGCTCTTCGCCGGCATTATCGGGTACGTCGGCTACCAGATCTACGCCTCATTCTCTTCGCCCACTGTGCCAGTTGCACCCGCGTCTCTTACAGGAAAAACCACTGCCCCTGCCGCCGGCGCCTCAGAACCAGCTGCGCTAAAAATGGACAACGCAGGCATCGATCCCACGCTGCACTTTGACAAGCTGGCCGCCAGCGAGGATGTGCGTTACGACGGCACGGGCCGCAATATCTTCTCCGCCGATTCGGCCCCGGTGACAATTCCAGTACCGATAAAGAGCGCCCGCAACACCCCCGATGCTGCAGCCGTTCCCCTGGCGCCGGCCGTGCCTAGGCCGCCGGCAATTGACCTGAAGTACTTCGGCTACGAGGAGGACAAGAGTAAAAGTCTCCGCGCCTTCTTCCTGCACGGCGATGACATCTTCATTGCACGTACAGGAGATATTGTCGACCATCGCTACAAGGTCGGCGCCATCCACCCCCTGAACGTTGAGGTCACCGACCTCTCTTACAACAATAGCCAGACACTTTCGCTGGCCACCTTCTGATCCGAATGATGAAGCCGCATCCAGCACCCAGGCCGGTTCCTCCCTCCGAGGAAGGCTATATCCTGCTGTTCGCAATCTTTCTGATGGCCCTCATGATCATCGCAGTGGCAGTGGCGGCGCCCGACGTTGCCAAGTCCATCCAGCGCGACCGCGATCTCGAAGCCTTTCACCGCGGTATGCAATACCGCCGCGCCATCCAGCTCTATTACCGTTCCTTCCAGGCCTATCCGCCGAACGTCGACGCGCTTGTTGCAACCAACAACATCCGCTTCCTGCGCAAAAAGTACATTGACCCCATCACGAACAAGGTGGACTGGAAGCCGATTCTGTACGGCCAGAATAAAACCCCCACCGCGATGGGCTTCTTCGGCCAGCCGCTGGCCGGCGGTGCCACTTCACTTGCGGGGATCGGCCCCAGCGGGGGCAACACGGCCGGCGCCGGAGCATCCGGTGCACCAATCTTGCCCGGGGGCATCAGCACCCTCTTCGGTGGAACTCCCACGGCCACGCCTGCCGCAACCAGTTCCGGAACAACCGATAACTCCGCGGGCACAAACACGAGTTCCGGCGCCAACGGAACCTCCACCACTGGAACCAGCGCCAGCGGAGGATCGAACTCCTCGACCGGCTCCGATCAGTCTGGACAAAACGGACAGACCTTCGGCGGCGGTGGAATCATCGGATTTTCTCCGGTCAGCACCAAGCAGTCCATCCTGATTTACAAGAAGAAAAACCACTACAACGAGTGGGAGTTCACCTACGATCCCATCTCCGACATGCAAACCATGACCGGTGGCAATACCGGAGCAATAGGCCAACCTGCAGCGGCCACAAGCAACGGCTCCGGAAGCAATATCTTCGGTTCGTCGCCAAGTCCTACCGGCTCCAGCCCTGCGACTCCCGCCACCACGCCACAGTCGTCTCCGCTGCAGTAGTACCAGAAACGCAAAAGGTCCGCCGGTCAGGCGAACCTCTGCGTCGATTCCGGAGATCTCTGTCCGTCAGTCCCGGCCTTCAGGCCTGGAACGAAGAGCCACATCCGCAGGTCGACTTCACATTGGGGTTCTCAAACTTGAAGCCGGCAGCCTCGATGGTCTCCACATAGTCCACCGTGCAGCCCTGCAGGTACATCAACGAAGTGGCATCGACAAATACCTTCAGGTCGTCGAAGCCGAAGACCTTGTCCATCATGCCCGGCTGATTCTCAAAAGCCATGGAGTACTGGAAGCCCGAGCAGCCTCCGCCCACTACGCCGATGCGCAATCCTGCGGGCAGCGGATCCTGGGTCGCCATGATCTCGCGCACTTTGGCAACTGCCGTAGGAGTCAGTACAAGAGGCAGCTTCTTCTGGGTCGTTTCCTGGACGGGTTCAACAGTGGTCGTGGCCATATTTCCTCCGATTGGGTGACGCGGTCAGCCGGGTACAGTTCACTCATCTTACTCTACCGTTCTCCCGGTCCTTGCACAAGCGCGTGCCACCTTCACGTCTTTATAGATGCGCCAGACACACGCCAGGGAGCAAATAAACAACCCACGCGCAATCAACCAGTTGCGCGATTGCCTGCACATGTACGCCCACCCTGGTGAACCGTCTGCAGAATAATCTTCTGCAGACGGTTCACAATTTCACCTGTTTGGGTCTATCATGAGTGCCGAACGGCCCTCTGGCCGCGAGACCGCGATTCCCCACGACCCCGCTGTCCTTGGACCGCAACTCGTTGGGAGGTGAAACCATGACGCCTGTCTCGATTATGCTGTGGAGCGTTTGGTCTGCATTCGCGCTCTTCATGGCTGCACTGTACGTTTACCGCTCCAGCCTCACCCGCGACGAAGAAGACCAGATCTTCCTCGACGACTCCTTCGATCACGAGAAGGCCCAGCAGGCAGTCATCACGGCGAAGGTCGGTCGCGTCGAGCCGCTGATTCGCGTCTCCCACTGGCTAGTTGTTGTCATGTCGGTCGTGGTGGTTGTCTATTACATCCGCGACATTCTGGTGCAACTGAACTACCTTCACTGAGGCGGCTGAGCAGCAGAGCGACGCGAGCAGATCCTGAGCGCGCCGTGAGAATCAGCGTTTTTCCAGTTCGCCGCGTCTGATAGCCGTGCGCGGCGGATGCAGGATAGGTATTGTTTTTTCTGCATCTGCCGTTGCGCCTACAGCGGTAATACTTTTGCTGCGGCCTCCACGCGACTTGCGGAACACCGTGCTCTTGCAACATTCGGATCCCAGTCTGTCTACGGCCTCAGCATGTCTCCGGGTTGCCTGTCTTCCGCCCGTTGCTACCGCCTTATTCCGCGCCGCAGCCGCGCGCCGGTTGCCGCACTTATACCTTATAAGACTTTCTGCTTGGACCGTTCCCCGCGGCTGCCCGGATACTACCACTAGCAAAAATCTCCTTCGCGCGCCGGCTGCAATGCGCGCGACCTCAAGGCGGCAGCGCGGGGAATCCGCATGCTGCGCTATCGGCCAACTTTCCTCAGGTGTTGGGCATCTGTTACAACACTGCCAGCAGATGGTTTGAGAGAGAAATAGGATTATGCCCTTCGCCGTTCCATCGTTCCCACGCCGCGCCGCCTGCCTTTGCGCCATGACGCGCCGGAGCCTCGTTCGCGCGCGGCTGCAGACGAGTCCTTCAGGAAAACCATGATTGTGGAACCCCGACTCACCGGAAAATTCTCGGCAACCAGGCAGCGCTATTTTGTAGCCGCCATGCTCCTTCTTGGCCTGCTCGTCTCGATCGTTGTTGTGCGCTACATCGATCCGCCGGTGAGCACCAACTCTGCCGGAGGTCGCAACCAAGCTCCTGGCGTGGAGGTCAACCGGCAATGAATCCGGAGCCTCATATGCCCAGCACGCACAAACTGATCCGCGCGCACACCTTCGCCGCTTTCGCTGGCCTGTTGCTCTCAGCCTGCTTCGGCCTGCTGGTCTCCATCAAATTCTACCTTCCCGGATTCCTTGACGGACATGGATGGGACACCTGGGGCCGTCTGCGCTACGACCACACCCAGGGCATCCTCTATGCCTGGCTGGGCAACGCATTCATCGCCTTCCTTTACTACGCCGTCCCGATCCTCGCCCAGCATCGCCCCACAAGTGCGCGCCTGGGCTGGGTCATCTTCTGGCTATGGAATGCTGTTGCCGTTCTTGGAGGTTGGAGCCTGGTGCTCGCCGGCCACAGTCAGCCTCTCGAATGGGCCGAGTTCCCTCTCGCCATCGCCGCTGTCATTGAGACCGCGCTGCTGCTGCTTATCGTCCAGTTCGGCCTGCCCTTCTGGAAGAGCGGCACGGCGCAGATCTACGTCTCCGGCTGGTATCTGCTCGGCGGCATCACCTTTACTGCCCTCGCTTTTCCCGTCGGCAACATCATTCCCAACATCCTTCCCGGCGCCATGGGCGCGGCCTTCAGCGGCCTCTGGATTCACGACGCCGTCGGTATCTTCATCACCCCCTTTGCCACCGCCATCGCCTACTTCGTCATTCCCGCCGTTACAAAAAAGCCGATTTACAGCCACTTCTACTCAATGATCGGCTTCTGGCTGCTGTTTCTTGTCTACCCCCTGAATGGGATCCACCATTACATCTACTCCTCGGTGCCCATGAGCGCTCAGCACGCTTCCGAGATCGCCTCGCTCTATCAGGGAATCGACGTCATCATCGTTGTCACCAATCTGCTCCTCTCCATCGCCATCACCACCGAGGGCACAATCCTGCGCGACATTCCCTTGCGCTTCATCTGGACCAGCGTTGTCCTCTACCTCGTTGTCAGCATCCAGGGCTCCATCCAGGCGGTGATGGCCTTCAACAGCTTCATTCACTTCACCGACTGGGTCATCGGTCACTCCCACCTGGCCATGATCGGTTTCGCATCCTTCGCGGCCATGGGCGGCGTAGCGCATGTCTGGCAGCAGCTCCCCGGCGCGCGCTCCAGCCGCAGACTTCTTGCCTGGTCCTACTGGCTGCTGGTGATCGGCCTAGCGCTCATGGTGCTGGACCTTACCGGCGCAGGGCTGCTGCAGGCCGACCTCTGGCGGCAGCATCTGCCGTGGATCGAGTCCGTGCGCGCCTCCCGTCCCTTCTGGATCGTACGCACCGTCGACGGTAGTCTGCTGCTCGCAGGATTCATCGCCTTCGCCGCCAGTTTCCTCTTCGGTGAACGGCATCAGATCGCATCCGCTGCCAATCCCGATCCAGCGCACGCGGCGTCGCCTGCCGCAGCCTCGCCAATGGACCACTGGATCGCTACGGCCTACAGTGCAACCTTCGGCGCCGGTCTGCTCTTCTTTCTCGTCTCTTTCACCGCGCTCGGCGTATTGCCGGCTCTGCAACTCCACAAGGCCATCGTGGAGACATCCCCCGCGGGCGTTTCACTGTCCCTTACCGCGGCGGAAAAGCACGGCCAGCAAATCTACGCGCGCAACGGGTGTGCCTATTGTCATACCCAGCAGGTCCGCTTCACGCCTGCCGACGAATGGCGCTTTGGCGCTCCCACTCAGGCTTGGGAGACGCAGGACGAGTACCCGCAGATGTGGGGCACGCGCCGCATCGGCCCCGATCTGGCGCGGGAATCCGGTAAGCGCACCATCGACTGGCAACTCGTCCATCTCTACGATCCCCGCGTCACCGTCCCAGATTCCATGATGCCCGCCTTTCGCTGGCTCTTCAGCGGCTCCGCCGACCGCCCCACCGCGGACGCTCTCGATCTCGTCGCATATCTCAACTGGCTCGGCCGTGCCGCGCTCCAGGCCTCGCAACGTTCCCAGCCCCTGCCCGTGGTCGTCACAACTCCTGAAGCACTGGAACTCTCCGAGCCGTCCTCCGATCTGTCCGCCGGCAAGGCCGTTTACATGGCCAACTGCTCCGGCTGCCACGGCATCGACGGCCGCGGCCACGCCTACGCCAGCCGCGCGCTTCGGCCCGTCCCCTTCGATCTCGCCGACTTCCGCCTGCCGCCAGCTCAAGTCTGGAGCGCGCTCGCCAACGGTGTCCCGGCAACCGCAATGCCGGCCTGGAATGATCTACCGGGAACGCAGTTCCGCGCGGTCGCCGACTACGTGCTCTCCCTGCCGCAAACTCCCGCGCTTCAGCCCGCCGACCAGTTCGCGCCGCCGTCCATTCTGCTCCTGGCCGGTAAGCGTGTCTACGACACGCACTGCGCGCGCTGTCACGGCGACACTGGCGCCGGAGATGGCCCCGACGCTGCCAGCAACCCGCGACCTCCGGCAAACTTTCACCGCATCCAGGTCTCTTTTGCCGGCGTGCAATACGTCATCGACAACGGCGTCCCCGGCAGTGGCATGCCCGCATGGCCGCTGCTCACCCCCGCTGAGACGCAGGCCGTCGCGGTCTATCTGCGATCGCTCTACCGTCCCACGGAACCGGTAATCGACAGCGCGGACGCCGTCTCAGCCGTCCCCACTAAGGAGTCAATGCCATGATCGCGTCGCTCATCGGCATCATCACCGCCATACTTCTCTTCTTCGTCGTCTGGCGAAAGTTCTCCAGGACCTTTCGCGATCGCTGTGAAGAACCCAAGTACCTCTTTCTCAAAAATCTCGACACTCTCACCCGACCGGGCGGGATGCCGATACAAACACATTTCCCCAAGGAGAAACCTCATGAACAAAATCACCCGTAGGATCTTCGTCTCGCAGGCTGCCGCAAGCCTCGCAGCAGTCGGCGCGCTCGCTGAGTCATCCCCCGCCACAGCACCCCAGTTGGTGTGGAAGAGCGCACAGTGGAAGGTCGCCGAATTTCAAAAGCTGGCGCACCATCCGGCCCGCGTCAAGCAGGTCTTCAACTGTACCCAGATCTCTGGAGGAATGTTCCTCAATAACATCAAGAACTCTCTTAACGGCCTGCATTTCGGCTTCGATATCCCCGCCGACCAGATCAAAATTGCAGCGGCGCTGCACGGCCCGGCCAACCTGCTCAACTACGACGATTCCATCTGGAGCAAATACCGCATTGGCGAGTGGCTCAACGTCACCGACCCCGCTACGGGAAAGCCTGCCGAGCACAATATTTTCTATCCCTCCAGGCACTCCCTCGACAACGCCGCATTCGCCGCTGATCCCGACGACCGCGCCTCCGTCTACCAAGACACCGCGATCCAGACTCTTGACGCACGCGGCGTCCAGTTCCTCAGTTGCCACACTGCCACTGAAGAACAGGCGCGGGCTCTCGTCGAACGCAATAAACTGCCTCAGGCACCCGAAGAAGTCGTCGAGGATCTGCTCGCGCATACCCTCCCCGGCGTCCTGGTCGTCACCTCGATGGTTGCCGCCATTGCACTCCTCCAGTCTGAAGGCCGCTTCAGCTATATCAACGCATAGGTACCGGGAACAATCATGAAAATTACTCCTATTCTCGCAGCGTTTCTTGCC
>JAKCDN010000100.1 GCA_021841795.1 Acidobacteriota bacterium
TAACCGGTGCTTCATCTGGTTCATTGCGCATCAGGCCCCCGTCGCATCGCCGGACGCTGTGAAGTTGCACCGCCGCCTGCCGAAAAATTCACGAAAGCACGTAGAGCGTCGCCTGCGCGCCATGGCCCTCAGCGGCGTCGCCACCGGCTCCGCTCATGCCGTGCCTGCGTGCAGAGGATGGAGAAAATTTCACCCATGCCACGACCGCACGCTGTTTTGCCGCAGCGGTATCTCGCCGACGATCTTGCCGATCCTCCATCGCAGTTGGCGATTGCACTGAAATCCAGTAGCCTAGTGGGAACCTGTTGCGATAAGATGCCTCGATCAGGCACCAGTCATCAGGGTGCGGAGCCCATGGGATTGGCCACTTTTTCCTTCGCGCTGAGAAATCCGCCGCAACTTCTCTCTGCTGGCGGAGAACTCGAACCGCTGCTTGGGTTTTGCCCCCACGACTTCCTTTCCAATAGCGTTCAATTCGCTGATCGCGTCCACCCTGAAGACGCTGGCATGATTGCATTCCTGTTCTCCCCGGAATGCGCCTCGCCCGCGGGAACTGTCGCTCTGCGCATGCGCCATGCCGATGGTCGCATCCGCTGTTTCAAGGTGCGATACGCTCGTGAGCATGCGCACAATGGACCCGCGCATCTCCATCTGTATTTTGAAGATGCCCGCACGATCAGCGAGCCCGGCGACCTGACCCTCGTCGCCAGCTTCAAGTCCCTTATCGAGCACACCAACGACGCCATCGTCCTCAAGAACTGCAATCATAAGATTCTCGCCGCCAGCCGCAGCGTCTCCGCCTTCATTGAATTCGTCCGGCATCCCGATGAGATCGTCGAAAAAACCGACTACGACCTTCATCCCGAAGCCGTCGCCGACGTCCTCTACCGCCTTGAAAGCAGAGCCGTGGCCGAGGGCGGGCGGGTCAACGAGTTTCAGCACTTCCGCATGAAAAACGGCTCCGAGCGATGGGTCGACAATCGCGAATACCCCATCAACGGCCCCGGCGGCGAGATCATCGGCGTTCTTGGCATCGCCCCCGACATCACCGAGTACCTCGAAGCCGTCGAGCGCCTCCGCGAAAGTGAAGCCTCCCTGCAGCAGGCCCAGCGCATCGCCGGCCTCGGCAGCTACTCCTGGAGCATTCCCGCCGGCACCTGGTCCTGCTCCCGTGTCCTCGATGAGATTCTCGGCCTCGATCCTTCCTATCCCCACACCGTCGAGGGCTGGCGCAACTTGATCCACCCCGACGATCGTGCCGCCATGACCGCCTATCTGCAGGATGAGGTGCTCGGCCGCGGCAGCCTCTTCAACAGGGAGTACCGCATCGTCCGGCCCAGCGACGGCGAAGAGCGCTGGGTCCACGGCCGCGGCGAGCTCACCTTCGATGCCCGGCGCCTCCCCGTCAAAATGCATGGAACCATCCAGGACGTGACTGATGCCCGGCGCGCTCAGGCCGCTCTGCGCGAAAGCAGGGAACTCCTGCGCCTGTTCATCAAGCACGCTCCGGCCGCCCTCGCCATGCTCGACCGCAACCTGCGCTACCTCGCCGCCAGCGCGCGCTGGAAGCAGATGCACTCCCTCGGCGACGTTGACCTCCTCGGCCGCTCCCACTACGAGATCTTCCCCAATCTCCCTGAGAGCTGGCGCGACGAACACCGGCGCTGTCTCAACGGCGAAAACATTGAGGTCTCCGAGCGTGAGTTCGTCCGGCCCGATGCATCCGTGCAATGGATCCGCCGCGAAGTCCTTCCCTGGCGCGCCGCCGACGGCGCGATCGGCGGAATCGTCATCTTCTCCGAAGACATCACCGAGCGCAGAATCGTCGAAGATCGCCTCCGCCTCTCCGCCACCGTCTTCACCGGCGCGCGCGAGGCCATCGCCATCACCGATCCTCGCGGCACCATCCTCGATGTCAACGATGCCTTTACCCGCATTACCGGCTATTCCCGCGACGAGGCCATCGGCAGCAATCCGCGCATGCTCAAATCCGGCCTGCAGAACGATGACTTCTACAAAAACATGTGGCAATGCCTGCTGCGCGATGGAGCCTGGTCCGGCGAGCTATGGAACCGCACCAAGGACGGCGATATTTACGCTGAGATGCTCAATATCCACGCCATCCGCGACGCCGCCGGCAACGTCAAGCAATACGTCGGCCTCGCAACCGATATCACTCAGGCCAAGGAGCACGAGCAGCAGCTCGAGCTTGTCACCCACTACGATGCCCTCACCGGCCTTCCCAACCGCGCTCTCCTCGTCGAGCGCATGCGCCAGGCCATGGCGCAGGCCAGTCGCCTCGGTCTCCTCGTCGGCATCGTCTTCTTCGACCTCGACTCCTTCAAGGCCATCAACGATGTCTACGGCCACCCCTCCGGCGATGCCCTCCTCGCCGCTCTCGCCGCCCGCATGAAGCACGCCCTCCGCGATGGCGATACCCTCGCCCGCCTCGGCGGCGATGAGTTCGCCGCCATCCTCCCCGATCTGCCTCACCGCGACGCCTGCCTGCCCGTCCTCACCGCCATCCTTGATGCCGCCGCGCATCAGGTGCAGGTCGGCGAAGTCCTCCTCCATGTCACCGCCAGCGCCGGCGTCGCCTTCTATCCCCAGGACGAAGATCTCGACGCCGACCTGCTCCTCCGCCAGGCCGGTCAGGCCCTCTATGAGGCCAAGCTCGCCGGCAAAAACCGCTATTACTTCTTCGACCCCAATCATGACCTCCTCACCCGCAGCCGTCATGAGAACATCGAGCGCCTCCGGCATGCTCTCGCTGCCCACGAACTTGTCCTTCACTACCAGCCCAAGGTCAACATGCGCACCGGCGAAGTCATCGGCGCTGAGGCTCTCCTCCGCTGGCAGCATCCCGAGCGCGGCCTTCTGCCTCCCGGCCTGTTCCTGCCCGTCATTGAGGACCACCCCCTCTCCATCAGCATCGGCGAATGGGTCATCGAAAGCGCGTTGGCGCAGATGGAATACTGGCATGCCGCCGGCTTCATCCTGCCCGTCAGCGTCAATGTCAGCGCCTACGAGCTTCAGGAAGGCGATTTTGTCCAGCGGCTGCGTGCCAGGCTCGCCGCTCATCCCCGCGTGAACCCCGCGCACCTCGAGCTTGAGGTGCTTGAAACCAGCGCCCTGCAGAATGTCGTCCTCAGCTCCCAGATCCTCGCCGCCTGCCGCGACCTCGGCGTCGTCATCAGTATTGACGACTTCGGCACCGGCTACTCCTCGCTCACCTACCTCAAACGTCTGCCCGCCAACGCCCTCAAAATCGATCAGAGCTTCGTCCGCGACATGCTCGATGAGCCTGAGAGTCTCACCATCCTCAAGGGCGTGCTCGGTCTTGCCGAGGCCTTCCGCCGCCAGGTCATCGCCGAGGGCGTCGAAACCGCCGACCACGGCCTCATGCTGCTTCAGCTCGGCTGCGATCAAGCCCAGGGTTACGGCATCGCCAAACCCATGCCCGCCTCTGAGCTTCCGGCCTGGGCCGCCGCCTGGCGTCCTGACGTCAGTTGGATCGGCGTGCCCCGCGTGCATGCTGATAATCGTGAAGTCCTCTTCGCCATCGCAGAGCACCGCGCCTGGTTCGGGCACCTCATGTCCTATCTCCAGGGCGCCAGGCCCTCGCCGCCCAACCTCGACATCGAACCCTGCAACCTGACGGCCTGGCTCGACACCCAGAAGATCGCCTCCGGCATGTCTCCTACCGTTCTCGCCGCCGAAACCATCCACGAACAGTTGCACGCCCTTGCCGCGGAGATCGTCGCCACCCACTCCAGCGGATACCGCAACGACGGCCTCGCGCTCCTCCGCCAGCTCCGTTACCTCAACGAACGCTGCCTTAAGCGTCTTGATCCCTTTACCCGCGTCTCCAACCGCAGGTCCGCGCGCAGCCTCTCCACCGGCCCCGTCACAATCTCATCGGACAGCAGCCTGGCCTGACTGACCGCCTTCAGCCGCCTCGCGCCTCCCCGGCATCCTCGATTCCGCTCTTTGCCCGACCAATACCGCCGCGCGGCCTCTGCTTCCGCAAATGGCCGCCTTGCGTATCTTCAGATTGTCAGCAGGCAGTTTGAGTGCGCGTTACAGATGCGCCCCCGCCATCGCCGTCACTGCCTCGTTCGGCATCGTCTGCGGCTCCCGCAGCGTCAGCACCGGGCAGCGCGCATGGGCCAGAACCCGGTAGACCGTGCGGTCCCGCGTCAGGTTCTCAAAGGCCGAGCGGTGCGTCGCGCCCAGAACGATTAGGTTCGCCTTGCGCTCCGCTGCTACCGCAAGAATCTCGATCGACGGATTCCCGTGCACCACCAGCGGCTCAACCTCCGTGCTGCAGTCCGCTCCCGCCTGCGCCGCCAGAATCCGCAGCTCCAGCCGTGTCGATGACGTCATTCCGTCCGCATTCCCCTTGCGTTCCATCTCCGCCAGCGGCGGCAGCACATGCAGCATCACCAGCTTCGCTTTCTGTGCCGCTGCCGTCTGGCAGGCAAGCGCCGCGCTCGGGCGAGAGGTCTCTCGCAGCGTGGTGGCATGCAGGACGATACCTTCTTCGCCCCTCTCCACCGGGAGATGAGCCTCGGGCCCCACGGTAATGACCGGGAGGTTCACCGAGCGCAGCACTTGCTCTGCCACCGAGCCGATCAGCAACTTTCCCAGCTTGCTCCGGCTTCGGGTTCCGAGCAGCAGTCGGTCCGCATGGAATTGGCGGATTGCGGCCCCGATCTGCTGCGTGGGGTGGCCTTCGCGCACCACCGGTTCGCACCGTATCCCCAGACGCTGTGCCGTCTCGCACCACCCATGCATCGTGTGCTCGGCAATCTCCACCGCGCCCGCCGTGTCGTAGTACGGCATGCCCGCAGCGTCCGCGGTGAACATCGCAGTGGACGCAAGCACGTGCAGTAGGATGATGTGCGCTCCCGTGTGGCCTGCCTGGTCGAGCGCGAATGGCATGAGATGGTCCAGATCGCTCAGGTCGCTTGCAACCAGAATCGTCTCAGGATGCGTCCAGCGGTAGGTGTCGGTGACCCGCATGGCTTACACCTCATACCCGAAAGCTTGGCACCGCCCGATACGCCGGGATGTGCCTGCGAGCACTCTAAAAAGTGATATGGATCACATTCTGTAGGCCGGTCCCAATCCCGCCCCCCTGTCCAATCCTGCGGCGTGCCGTAGATCCGGCCGCTGCCTGCCCCTGGTTTGCCATCGTATGGCCCCGCCTGCGATCATCGCAGCGCGGATTTGCGCCCGCTCCACCCGGCCCGCAATCCAATTCCACCCTCGGAGTTCCCTCTGATGGATAAGAAACTCCTCTTCGTCGCCGCCGCCGCTCTGGGAGCTGCCGGTGCTGGCGCGCAGGTGCCGCCCGCACCCTCTGGCTGGACCCCTCCCCCAGGACTCCTCACCATGCCCATCTGGCCGGGAACTCCGCCCGACGCCAGAGCCGGCCTTCCGCCGGAAACCAACATCAACGCCGCCGGAACCAAGACCATGGCCGGCCGCCCCTACATCCGCCTTGCCAACGTCTCCAACCCCACCCTTACCGTCTATCCCGCCAAAGGCACAAACACGGGCGCAGCCGTCGTCGTCTTTCCCGGAGGCGGCTATCAGATTCTCTCCATGGATCTTGAAGGCACTGAGGTCTGCGACTGGCTCAGCGGCATAGGCATCAACTGCGTCCTCCTCAAGTACCGCGTCCCCGACAGCGGACCCTATCCCAAGTCTCCTGAGGCGCTCGAGGACGCACAGCGCGCTCTCGGTATCGTGCGCCTGCACGCCGCAGACTGGGGCATCGATCCGCACCGCGTGGGCGTCCTCGGCTTCTCCGCCGGCGGCTACCTCTCCGCCGCCGTCAGCAATCTCTACGAAAAGCGCCTCTACGCTCTCATCGACGCCGCCGACCAGCAGAGCTGCCGTCCGGACTTTGCCGTCGTTCTCTATCCCGGCTATCTCGCCATCTCTACCCAGCACTTCGCCCCCAATCCCGCCATCCAGCCCAGCGCAAACACTCCGCCCACCTTCCTTCTCCAGGCTGAGGACGATCCCGTGCACGTCGAGAACGCCGTCACCTACTTCATGGAGATCAAGAACGCCGGGGTGCCTGCCGAGCTGCACGTCTACGCCGAGGGCGGTCACGGCTACGGCCTTCGTCCCAGAGATCTGCCCATCATGGGCTGGCCCAGTCTCGTCGAAACCTGGCTCCGCACCATCAAGATCCTCCCCGCCGCCCCGAGCCCGCTCCAGCGATAATTCGCCCAGCCGGCCGCCGCCAGACGTCCGGCGGCGGCCGGCTGTACGGCAGCGACATAGGACAAATAATCGCAAGCTGCGACGACTCGTATGCCCGGTTCACGTTTTGCTGAAATGCCGGCCGCACGCCACGAGCATTACCGCGCTTTCAGGCTGCCCGCTGCGGGTTCCGGCTCTTGGCCCCGGTCAGCCGAACGTTTGCATAAGCCCTTGCCCCGCCCTTGGTTGAGAGGAAGCTAACTAGCTTGGAATGAAGTTCTTGTGCTGGATATCGGTCGTTTCCAGCAGCTTCAGGCGGAAGCCGGAAAGGACTGACAAAGAGAAATAGGATTTTCTAGATAATTGACTTTAATAGGACTTGGTGCCGAAGAAGGGACTCGAACCCCCACACCCTTGCGAGTACATGGACCTGAACCATGCGCGTCTGCCAATTCCGCCACTTCGGCACGGAGAGAACTTAAGTGCGTCGCACTTGAGCAAGCAGTAATTCTGAGTCTCGCAAATGCCGCTCGCTGTGTCAAATTCCGCACGCCAATTCAACGAGTTACAGCTTTGAAAAGGCGTTCCGTTCAAAAGGCTGTGCCGGCACGGTGGCAGCCACACCACTTCGCCGTGCCGGCAGGACCGGAGACCCGGTGCGCCTAGACCAGCGTGGCGTCCAGGGTAATCTCTGTGTTGTTGGCGAAGAGCTTGGAGATCGGGCAGCCTGCCTTGGCATTGGCAGCGGCCTGATCGAAGGCTTCCTTCGTGGCGCCGGGAACGCTGGCGGTTGTGGTGAGGGCGATGCGGGTAATTGCGAAGCCGCCATCGACCTTGGCCAGGGTAACGGCCGCGTGGGTCTCAATTTTCTCCGGGGTCAGTCCCGCCGCGCCGAGCTGCGCGCCGAGTGCCATGGAGAAGCAGCTTGCGTGCGCCGCGGCAATCATCTCCTCAGGCGTGGTTCCGCTGGCAGCGCCCTCAAAGCGCGTGGCGAACGAGTAGTTGGCGTTGTTCAACACGCCGGTGGCCGTGGAGATGGTGCCCTTACCTTCCTTCAAAGATCCTGTCCAAACCGCACTTGCTTTGCTAGCCATAGTCCCTCCTTGGGGGATTCAAGAATCCAGTGATTGCTCAGGGGTTTATGCGCGGCGTCATCGGGGAAGATGATCGCGCCGCTCTTCAGCCGATGCCGCGAGCTGTAGCGCAGGCATCGATGTATCTATGCTAATCTGTCGGGCATGTTGCCGCAGAGGCCGCGTGCGCTGGATCCCGAATTTCGGGGCGATTCCGGGGCTGAAATCTCACAAAGTGGTGCGACGCCGGGTGCAGAACAAGCGGCACGAGATGCCCGCGATGCGGTTGCGGGCATTGAGCATCACTCGCAGGTGTGCCCGACATGCGGCCATCGCCTCACCGGACACCGGTGCAAGCTGGTCTGCGTGCAATGCGGCTACTACCTGAGCTGCGCTGACTACTACTGAGGCGATTCGGGCGCCGGCGCAAGCGTGTCCAAAGGCGGAGCGGGCAAAAGGTGAGCGCGCGCGAGCACCTTGCGCGCCAGCCCCGTGAGCGCCATGCCGGGGACATCGCGAAGCGGCGCCCAGAGGCGGTCTCCGCCGGCCACGGTGAGCGCATCGATATCGTCTTCAAATACGGTGCGAATGCGCACGTAGTAGTTCACCTGCATGATGGCGTGCCGCACCGTCATTCGTACCTGGCCCGGGGACAGGTCGGCGCGGATGAGAGAGGGCAGCTCCCACATGCCGGGCATTACGCTGTGATCGGCGGGCCGCTGCTGCAGCAGCACCTCACGCCAGCCGGGGCCGCGGTGTTTTCCGGTGCGGACGGACAAGGCATAGGCAACGATGCGGCTGGTCATGGGCGCCCGCTTCGGGGTTTTATGCTCGCCGCGGGTTTTGCAGTCGGGCTGCAGCGGGCAGAGCAGGCACTGCGGACCGCGCGGCGCGCAAACCGTGGCCCCGAGCTCCATGATGGCCTGATTGGAGTCTCCGGGATGGGCAGGATCGAGCAATCGCGCGGCCAGAGCCTCGATCTTCCGGCGCAGCGCGGCGCCGCCGCCCTTGCGGCTGCCGGCATCCCATCCGGCCAGCCGGCACAGGACGCGCTCTACGTTACCGTCGACCACGGCCACGGGCTCGGCGTGGGCGATGCTGGCCACGGCGGCAGCCGTGTATGCGCCGATGCCGGGAAGAGCCTGCAGTTCTTCGGCGCGCGCGGGAAGGTTGCCTCCCAAGTGCTCGGCAACAAACTGAGCCGTCTTGTGCAGCATGCGGGCGCGGCGGTAGTAGCCCAGGCCGCTCCACATGGCGAGAACCTCCTGCTCGGTAGCAAGCGCAAGCGCAACCAGTGTGGGGAAGCGCTGCATGAACTCCTGATAGCGGTCGACGACGACGGCTACGCGTGTTTGCTGGAGCATGATTTCAGAGACCCAGATGGCATAGGGGTCTGTGCTCCTGCGCCAGGGCAGGTCACGGCGATTTTGCCTGTACCACGCGCGCAGGCGGCTGCGCAGGGCAGCCATCTGCGCGGGATCGTCGTTGAATCTGGCCATGGGGAAAGATTACGGCATGGGCCGCGACAGACGCCCACACCGCGCCCAATGAGGGCGCGATTGCCACGCCCCTGGGCCGTCCAAGCGGCACAAGGGCCGTAAGAGCGCGGCGCTAAGTGAGAATCTCGGCCACGATTGATGCGACGCTGGCGAGCGCCGCATCAATCTGCGCCTGATCTTTGCCGCCGGCCTCCGCGATCTCCGGCTTGCCGCCGCCGGAACCGCCGACGATCTTCGCCACCGCGCCAACCAGCTTGCCCGCCTGAATGCGCTTCACAAGCCCCGGCGTTACGCCGGCGATGATGGCGACCTTGCCCTCGGGCTGTGCTGAGGCCAGCACCACCACGCCCTCGCCAAGTTTTTGTTTAAGGTTATCCACGAGCGTGCGCAACTGGCCGCGCTCGAGCTGGTCGGCCCGGTGGGTGAGCAGC